>CAJMRU010000021.1 GCA_905215845.1 uncultured bacterium | reverse complement strand
AGATAAATTTCTTCTAATTGTTAAAGAAGAAAATATACTTTTACATCTAAAAATACAGATTTCTAAGTAGTAAGAGTTTTCTGAACAGATAAATTCGTTATTACTAGATTTTACCTTAATAGTACAGGTACAGCCAGATAATATCATATTGTTAATTATAGGAAAAATTGTTTTTAATTCCTCAAATTCTGACCGCAGTTCAAAAATGAATTTCTTTTTGTAATTATCCTTTTGCATTTTTTAAATACACCCTTTCTTCAAAAAATAAATTTTTATGTTACAAGTAATATTATACCATAATTAACATAAAATTCAATATTTGCTTGATATAAAATTAAATATATAGTAAAATATACATGACATTACACTTTTAATGAAGTGAGAAAAGAGGAATATTAAATGAGAATAACATCAGAATTAATAGAAAAAGTTGAAGAAAAGATTCAACCACAATTTAAAATAATAGAAGAAATCTGTAGAAAAAATAGTATTAAAGTAATAGAAGCATTTCAAGAATGTAATTTACAAGAAATGCATTTAATGTCATCAACTGGTTATGGAATAGATGAAGCAGGAAGAAATAAAATAGAAGAAATTTATGCCAAAATATTCAAAGCAGAAGATAGTTTAGTAAGAGCACAATTTATTTCAGGAACTCATGCATTAGCAATTACTTTATCAGCCCTATTACGCCCAGGAGATAAATGTTTAAGTATAACAGGAGCACCATATGATACTTTGCAAACTGTTATAGGAGTAGGAGAAGAATATAGTAAAAGTTCATTAAAAGCATATGGGATTGAATATGAACAAATAGAATTAATAGACAACGATTTTGATATAGAAAAAATACAAGAAAGACTAATAAAAAAAGATATAAAACTTATAGAAATTCAAAGGTCTAAAGGATATTCTACTAGAAAGAGCCTAACAATAGAAAAAATAGAAAAAGCAATAAAAGCAATTAGAGAAGTAAACAAAGAAGTAATAATAATGGTGGATAATTGTTATGGAGAATTTGTGCAAGATAGAGAACCAATAGAGATAGGAGCAGATATTGCAGTAGGTTCACTTATGAAAAATTTAGGTGGAGGAATAGCAACGAGTGGAGCATATATAGTAGGAAAAAAAGAACTAATAGAATTATGTGCAGAAAGATTAACAGCACCAGGTATAGGTAAAGAAATAGGACCATCATTAAATCAAAATACTGCACTTTTAAAAGGATTATTTTTTGCACCAGAAGTAGTTAAAAGCAGTGTAAAAACAGCAATATTTGCAAGTTGCATTTTAGAAGAACTGGGATTTAAAGTAGAACCTAGATATGATGAACAAAGAGCTGATATAGTACAAACAATTGAATTAGGTTCAAAAGAAAAATTAGTAAAATTTTGCCAAGGAATACAAAAAGGTTCACCAATAGACTCAAATGTAATACCAGAACCAAGTCCAATGGGAGGATATGAAGACGAAGTAATTATGGCAGCGGGTACATTTACGGAGGGTTCAACAATAGAATTAAGTTGTGATGGACCAATAAGAAAGCCATATATAGCATATATGCAAGGTGGACTTACTTATGAATATGGAAAATATGGAGTAATAAAAGGAATTGAAGAAGGATTAAAAGAATAATAAAATTGATTTCTAAGAAAGGAATTATACAAAAATGAAAGTAGTTGTAATAGGAGGAGGACCTGCTGGAATGATGGCAGCAATAACTGCTAGAGAAAATGGAAATGATGTAACAATAATAGAAAAAAATAAACAACTAGGAAAAAAATTATTAATAACAGGTAAAGGAAGATGTAATATAACATCTTCTTTAGATATGGAAGAATTTATAAAAAATACTCCAGGAAATGGAATGTTCTTATATAGTGCATTTCAAAAATATACAAATCAAGACATTATAAAATTTTTAGAAAAGCAAGGATTACGAGTTAAAGAGGAAAGGGGAAATAGAATATTTCCAATAACAGATAAATCTTTAGATGTTTTAAAATGTTTTGAATCAAAAATTAAAGAACTAGATATAAAACTAGATTTTAATGAAGAAGCAACAGAATTGATATTAAATGAAAATAAAGAAATAATAGCAGTAAAAACAAATAAAAGAGAAATTGAAGCAGATAAAGTAATATTAGCAACAGGCGGAAAAAGTTATCCATTAACAGGTTCAACAGGTGATGGATATAAAATGGTAGAACAGATAGGTCATAAGGTTACATCTATAAAACCATCACTAGTTCCATTAGAGATTTATGATAAAAAACTATGTACAGAGTTACAAGGATTAAGTTTAAAAAATGTATCAATAAAATTAATAGACAAGCAAAAAAATAAAGAAATTTATGAAGACTTTGGAGAAATGATATTTACACATTTTGGAGTATCAGGACCAATAATATTAAGTAGTTCGGCACATTTGGTTAGATATAAAAATATAGAACAATTAATGAAAGAAAAGAAAATAATATTAAAAATAGACTTTAAACCAGCTCTAAAAGAAGAAAAATTAGATGAAAGAATATTAAGAGATTTTAATGAATTTAAAAATAAGCAATTTAAAAATGCCTTGGATAAGCTATTACCACAAAAATTAATACCTGTAATAATAGAAAAAAGTGCAATAAATCCAAATAAGAAAGTAAATGAAATAACAAAAAAGGAAAGAGCGAATTTATTAAAACAACTTAAGGATTTCGAAGTAGATGTAAAAGAATTTAGAAGTATAGATGAAGCAATAATAACAAGTGGAGGTATTTCTATAAAAGAAATAAATCCTAAAACGATGGAGTCTAAAATAATTAAAGGACTATTTTTTGCAGGAGAAATAATAGATGTAGATAGCTATACAGGAGGATTTAATTTACAAATAGCATATTCAACAGGATATGTAGCTGGAAGTGAAGTATAAAATTAATGCTATAATAAAATTGGGAGATATAAATTTAGATATAAAATAGAAAGTAAAGAATAAGCTAATGTTTAGTGCTAGATTTAATTTTGATATATAAATTTAGGGATAAGGCATAAAGTAAGCTATAAGTAAGTATCCATATTGGATTTATTTTCAATATATAAATTTAGATATAAAACAGAAAACTAAAATTAAGTAAAGAAAGGTATTTGATGGAACAATTTTATACAATAAAAAATAATGTAGAAGCAGAAATCGTAGAGAAAAAGTCAAAATTCATTGCAAATTTAATCAAAGTAGAAAGTAAAGAAGAGGCAGAGGAAAAAATACAAGAAATCAAGAAAAAGTACTATGATGCAAGGCATAATTGTGTAGCATATAGAGTATTAGAAGGAGAAAAACTAGAAGAAAAAGCAAGTGATGATGGTGAGCCATCAGGAACTGCTGGAGGACCAATGTTAAATATTTTACAAAAGAATAATTTATCAAATGTTTTAATTGTAGTAACTAGATATTTTGGTGGCATTTTATTAGGAACAGGAGGGCTAGTTCGTGCATATTCTGAAGCTTTACAAAGAGCAATAGAAGAAAGTACATTAATATTGAAAGTATCAGGAATAGAAATGAAACTAATCATAGACTACAATAATTTTGAAAAATTTAAATATTATTGTAAGAATAATAATATTAGTATAATATCAGCTAAGTATTTGGAAAAAATTGAATGTAAAATACAAATGGAATTAGAGAAAAAAGAAAAATTTATAAAAGATTATGAAAATAAAGAATTAAATATATCAAACTTAGAAATTTTATCTAAAAAAATAATAGATAAAAGTATATGAATTTAGTGGTTTTGTAAAAGAATGGAAAAATATGGTAACTAAATGTTGCTTTTTATACCAATCCATACTATAATCGGAATGTAAAAAGATTACAGAAGAATTTGGGAGGGGTAACATGAAAGAAAAAGTTACAGTTTTAATTGCTGATGATAACGAAGAATTTAGTAAGACATTAGCATCATATATTAATGCACAAGAAGAAATGGAAGTTATAGCGAGAGTAAAAGATGGGACAGAGGCAGTAGATATTATCTTAAATGAATCTCCAGATATAGTTTTACTAGATGTTATAATGCCACATTTAGACGGGCTAGGTGTATTAGAAAGTATAAATAAAGTAAAATGTGCCAAAAAACCAATATGTATAATGTTATCAGCAGTAGGACAAGACAAAATTACAAAGAAAGCAGTAGAATTAGGTGCACAATATTATATTGTAAAACCATTTGATATAGAACTACTTATAAAAAGAATGAAAGAACTTAGATTTTATAAACCAGTTCAAACAAATAGCAACTTTATAACAAAAGAAATAAAATCTCAATATATAGAATTACCAGAAGAAGGAGCTAAAACTCAAGAAAACTTAGAAGCACTTGTTACTAATGTAATTCATGAAGTAGGAGTTCCTGCACATATAAAAGGATATCAATACCTAAGAGAAGCTATAATGATGGTGGTAAATGATATAGATGTAATAAATCAGATTACAAAAAGCTTATATCCACAAATAGCAGGAAAATTCAACACAACTCCATCAAGAGTAGAAAGAGCAATTCGTCACGCCATAGAAGTAGCATGGGGAAGAGGACAACAAGAAGCAGTAGAAAATATCTTCGGATATACAATTTCAGCAAGTAAAGGAAAGCCAACAAATAGTGAATTTATCGCGATGATAGCTGATAAATTACGCTTAGAGTTAAAGAGTGCGTAAGATTTTAGCAAACCTTAGAAGCAGAAAAGATACAAGCTTGGAAAAAATACCCACTAAACCTATAAAGGATAGGAAAATGCATATAGATTTAGTAAAAAATCGGCTACTAAACCAATAAATGAAATAGTCAAAAACCAATAAACTTTTCTTATTCATTGGTTCATGTTTTGAATATTTATAACATGAATTTTTGAAGAAGGAAGGTTTTTTTGTTATGGAGCAAATTGATTATGATGTAGATGAATTTATGGATTATTGCATAAGTAGAAATTTAGCAACAAAAACAATAGGGAGTTATGAACAAACTTTGAGATTACTAGCACAGTATTTAAAAGACAATTATAAAGTAAAATCAGCAGGAGATACAAAGGAAGTACACATTAGAGAATATATTAAATATTTACAAGAAAGAGGAAAATATACAGTAGTAAGTAATCAGAATTCAAAGATTATTAATTTTCCAGAAAATAGAGAGGACTATGGAAAAAAGATTAGTACAACTACAATTAATAACTATATTAGAAATATTAAAGTATTTTATAATTATCTATATGAAAATAGGTACATTATGACTAATCCAGTAGCAAGAATAAAAGAAATAAAATGTGCTAGAAAAGTAGTTGGATTTATTGATGATATAAATTTTAACAAATTATTAAGGGTATTTGATTTGTCAAAATTTCATGAATATAGAGATTATATTGTAGCTCAGTTAATTTTTGACACAGGAATGAGATTAGGAGAAACTTTGTTGATAGAAGAAACTAATATTGATTTTTCCAAAAGGACAATATTATTGAAAGCAGAAAATACAAAAGGAAAGAAAGATAGATATGTATTTTTTTCTCAAGAGATGTTAAAACAATTAAGAAGATGGTTACAGTATAAAGATAGATATAGACAATCTAAATATGTGTTTTGCACTAATAAAGGAAAATCATTGAAAGTAAATAACTATGAAACAAATTTCAAAAAATATGGAGAAAGGATAGGCTTATCTGAAATCCATCCACATATGTTAAGAAATAACTTTGCTAAAAGGTTTTTAATGCAAGGCGGAGATATTTATACACTATCAAGAATATTAGGACATTCTTCTGTAAAAGTAACAGAAGAGGCTTATTTAGATTTAGATGAAAATGATTTAAGAGTGAATTATCAAAGATATTCACCTTTGGCTAATTTGAAGAGAGGGTAAAGGTGATATATATGAGTATAACAGAAAAAGAAATAAATAAAATAATTAGAAATAATTTTAACTCAAATAATGTGTTAGTCGAATTAGAAGGAATTGTACAAGGAAAGTTTAATTTTATAAAAGCAAGTTGTAGTTATAATCATAAGAATGGAATACTATATATTTTAGATTTATTGAATAGTATAAAAATTGATATAGCTTCACAATATAAGATAATCTATGAACAAAATAGTGAGATATTAAAAATTTATTTAGATAATAGTCAAGATTTAAAAATATCAGTAATAAAAAGAAAAGGTACACTATAAAGTGTATCTTTTAAAATAAATCTGAGTGAGTACCAGTTCTTGATACTGTTAAAGTTAATTCATCATTTTCAATTTTATAAATTAAAAGCCAATCAGGTTGGATATGACATTCTCTGAAACCGTTTATAATTTCCAGTAAGATAGTGTTCCTTATATTTCTGTGGAAGAGGCTTTTCTTCTGCAATTAATTGAATAACTTGTTTTAATAAATTGAGATTATAGCCTCTTTTCTTTATTAATTTATAGTCTTTTTTAAATTGATTAGAATATTTTATTTTTAGCACTATTTATCCAACTCCTCAAACATTTCATCTACACTATCAAAAGCTTTACTTAAATTTTTTCCATTTTTAACATCTTCCATTGCTTGAATAGTTTCCTTATTATATCTTGGTTTTTCAATTTTAAAAGGAATACCATCGTGTAAAATGACTTGATTTAAAAATACATTAACTGCTTCAGTAATTGATAATCCTAAATCGTTTAAAGTTTCCTCGGCTTTCATTTTTACAGATGGTTCAACTCTAATATGCAAAGTATCAGTTTTAGCCATTTTAATCACCTCCATAGTATTATTATATTTATTGTATCACGATTTATACACAAAAACAATACAAAATCTAATTTTCTTCTAAATTTTTTAAACCATATTCAATAATTTGATTAATAACACTATTAAAACTTAATTCATTTTTTTCGGCTAATTCATTTATTTTATCAAAGGTTTTTCCACTTATTCTTATAGTTCTTGTAATAGTATCATTACCTTTTTTTGCTTTTTCTATTTTTAATTTTTTCATTTTTATCACCTTTTATTATTATGTACAAAAAATAATTTTAAATAAGTGTACTAAAATGTGTACAAAAGTAAAAATTTGTGATATAGTGTAGTAAAATAAGGAGGTGGATGAGATGAAAAATAAAAATGAAAAATGTCGAGCATGTATAATTGTTTCGAGTATATTATTAATTTTAAGTATTTTTTGTATCGGTATGGGATTTGACAAAATGTTGAATTATCATAATAGTGAAAAATATCCAAGCTCTAGCCAAAATGCTTATGTTGGTGGAGATGCTTATAATTATATAATTAATGCAAGTTATTTTAGTGGATATGTTTCATTAGGTGGATGCTTATTGATAGCAAGTACTATTTTAGGTATTGAAGGAATAAAAGAAAAAAACATTGAAATGAAAAAAGAAAAATAGGGGGGTATTATGGAAAAGAAAGAAAACAAAAATAAGGTAATAATAGGAATAGTTATAGTTGTGATTGTGGCTATAATAATTGGAGCTATTGTTTATGTGAATACAAAAAATTCAAATAATACACAAAGTACAATATCTAGTGTAGGAGAAGAAAAAAATGGAGATGGCAGTATATCAAAGGTTGATAATAACAACAAACCAAAAGAAACAGAAATAACTTTAGAAGATAAAATAACAATAGATAATTTTTGCGAATTTAATATAACAGGGACATCTTTTTCTAAAGATATTATACCATCTAATCCAACAGGGTATTATAGATACTTACAAGGAAAAGACGACAGTCAAAAATATTTTGAACTAACAATGAATGTTAAAAATTTAAATACTTCAGCTGTAAAACAAGATAGTTTATTATCTGTAAAATTAAAATATGATAATAATTATGAATATAATTGTTCATTAGTAACAGAAGATGCAAGTGGAAATGAATTAGAAAGTTTTCCTAATTTATACTATATAGAACCATTAAAAAGCCTAAAATATAGATTTGTTGTGGAAGTTCCAAAAGAAATTGAGACAGATGGAAAACCACTAAAAGCTACAATTGTAGCTAATAGAAATACTTATGTGTATAATGTAAGATAAAAATAACGAGGTAAATATGAAAAAAAATAGAACAAGAAAGATAAAAAAAATACTGATAATTGGTGCATTAGTTATTGTATTTATAATCATTATATTTTTAGTAATCAATAATCAAAAAATGGTAAATGGAAAATATAAATCAATTTTTTCAGATACAATAGTTACTACAATAGAATTTATACCAAGTAATTTAATATCTAAAAGTGGTTTATATAAAACAGGAAAAAGTAGTTCTACTAGTTCATCTTTTGGAGAAGAAGAAGGAGAATATAAACAAAAAGGTAATAAAATCATTTTTGAAAATATAAATGGCAGCAACTTAGATGAATATATATCAAAATCACTAGGAGGTTTATATGGAGATGAACTTGTAAAAGATGGAAATTATTTAATAGATTTGAGTAGTGATTATGATGGAGCAGTACCTAATTCTAAAACCTTTAATGCTATTATAAGTTCAAAATATACCAAGTATGAATTTAAAGAAGATGGAAGTTTGATAATTGATGGTAAAAAAGAAACAAAATATGAAAGAAAAGGTAATGTAATAACATATAAAATTCTATTAAAAGATGGTGTATCAGAACAAACTGTGAATTTGTATGTATATGATGGCAAAATATATGATACTGTATACAGAAAAGTAGGGGAATAAAATGAAAAAGAATATGAAAAAACTGGCAGTGGGATTCGGCGTTTTCGTGATGGCAGTAGGAAGTCTGATGGGATGTAGCTCTCTGGGAAGCGGAGGAAATGAACAAGGAGAGATCCTGAAAGAACTGCCGGAAGGGTTTGACAAGGAGACGGTAAAAGAGCAGGCAATGGAAGATATTGAGATCGCGCAGTCCGAAGATTATGAGAGCTGGAAAAGCAGGTTTGCCAAGGATCTGCAGAGCAGTCTGACAGAAGAATCGTACGATTCCTATTTGAAAATCCTGGAGAAACAGGGAGAATTCAAAGAGTTTGGAAAATGTACGTATTTAGGGCAGATAAAAGATAATAAAAAGTACGGCGGAGTCATTATTGTGGTAAAATATGAAGAAGGCAATGTCAATTACAGTCTTGCGTATGACGAGGATATGAATCTGGTCAGCTTTACGATGTAAGAGAATTGCCCAAAAGGGAAAGGAGGCGACAGTATGGTACATCATATTGTAATGTGGAAGTTCAAACCGGAAATCGAAGAGGAGAGAAAAGCAGACCTCAAAAAAGATATGGAAGCGAATCTGAGCAGTCTGATTGGAAAGGTACCGGGACTTTTAAGTGTATCGTTTGTAAGTGAACCATTTGCGTCAAGTACTCATGATATGGCGCTTGTGACAACGTTTGAAAAAGCGGAAGATATCAAAGCGTATTCTGCACATCCGGAGCATGTCAAAGTAGCGGATACATATGTGCGTCCGTTTGTGACAGAGCGTGCATGTCTGGATTATCAGGACTAGAAGAAAAGTATCGGAGCGGACAGTGCTCCGATACTTTTTTAAAAGGGATATTCCAGTAATTCTGGAAAACGCGTGATTTTGTGAGCATAATGAGTGGGAGAACCGAATCCGTATTCTGCAAAAATAAACGGAATTCCGGCAAAGGTGCAGGCATCGGCATCCCCCTTCGTATCCCCCACATAAACAGCATCTGTGATCTGAGCGCGTTCCATCAGAAGACGAATGTTTTCGCCTTTAGAAAGCCCGGTATTTCCGAAACATTCGAAGTCGGTGATGGCGTTCTCCAGTCCGGTCTTTTTCAGAAAGAGTTCAATATATCCTTTCTGACAGTTGGAGACAATGCAGACAGCATAATTCTGTGACAGTGTTAAGATCGTCTCTTTCACGCCGTCGAACAGAAGCGGTTCTCTGGCATTTTCCAGATAAAATTCTTCGTATTCACAGCAGGACTCCATCACAAGAGCGCGCTGAGATTCTGACAGAGTCGGAAAGAGGTTTGCGGCGATCTCATCCATCGGCTTTCCGAATTCCTGTTTCAGACGGTCCGCGGTAATGGGAGTATCCGGAGG
>CAJMRU010000020.1 GCA_905215845.1 uncultured bacterium | reverse complement strand
TAGATTTTAATTTCTAAGTTCTTACAAAAATTTTCCGATACTTCTTGACACTAATTAAATAGTTTTTATTTATACATCTCATAACATACTTTACTTATTTTATATTTAAAAAGCTCAAAAGACACAAATTTATTGTATAAAATAAATTTGTGTCTTTAAGGTTTTTCACCTAATTCAATTTTATTTCTTTTATTACTTCTTTTTGCCTTGCAAACTCTACAAACTTGTTGTTTATCTTCATAGTATTTTGCAATTAGTTCGTCTAATTCTATGCTTAATTGATAAATGATAGTATAGTCTTTTTTCTGTTCTATACTTTGATTTAATTTGTTTCTTAATTTACAAATTTCATCATTTAACATACTCATCTCTCCTTTTTATTAATTTATCTTCCGTATACTTATAAATTAACACAGAAAACTCCTCTAGTCAAGTATTTTCAATGGTTTTTGTCAACTTTCGTATAACATTTTTTCTTGTTTTTCGACAGCTAGAAACAGAAAAAAACGGTATTATTTTTTTGAATTTATAATAACCGCTTTTTTTACACATTTTTTACCTATTATTTTTTAACTTTTTACTATTGAAAGTACCATTTTATTTTCTTTAAATACATCTTTTAACACCTGGTTTAAATATTCTACATTTATACTGTTTATTTCTTCTATATAGTCAAAACTATTAATTCCCTTGAAGTAGTCTGCTAAAAACATTCTTGCAATATCTGTAACATCATTATATTCTTTTACATATCCACCATATATCATTTTTTTGTTTCTCTCGAAGTCATTTTCATCTATTCCATTTTCTATTAATTCTTTTACTCTTACTTTGAATTTTTCATATAATTTTTCTGGATCTGTTGATTGTCCAGCAATTAGTATATGAGCATATGTTTTTGAAAATTCATAGTCTAAACTTGCTCCTGAATAAATTAATCCTTCATTATATAACTCTTTGTATAACTTTGAACTTCTTCCCATTATTATATTTAGTAAAATTTCTATTGCAATATGTTTTTTTACTATATCTGTTTTGTTGGAATTTTCTACATTATCAATTTTATCTTTTATTCCTATTGTATATAAGGGTTGACTAACTTCTAATTTTTGTTCTATTTTTTCTTTTACTATTTCTTCTGGTTCTTCTTTAAAAATTCTTTCTATTTTCCCATTGCTTTTTTTGTCTATTAATCTTTTCTTTACTTCTTCTATTAATTTTTCTGGCTCAAAGTCTCCACAAATTACCATTGCCATGTTCGATGGATTATAGAAGGTTTCATAACATTTATATAATATTTCTTTATCAATCTTACTAATTGTTTCTATTGTTCCTACAATGTCTATTTTTATAGGATTATTATGGTACATTGCTTCCATAGCATTTAGATAAACTTTCCATTCAGGATAGTCATCATACATCATTATTTCTTGACCAATTATTCCTTTTTCTTTTTCTACATTTTCGTCTGTAAAATATGGGTGTTGAACATAATCCATTAATTCATCCATTGCTTCATAAAAATTGTCTGTACATTCAAATAAATATGCTGTATGGTCATTTGTTGTATATGCATTTGCTTCTGTTCCTAAAGCTGTTAAAACATCTAAGCTATTTGTACCATTTTCTTGTTCAAACATTTTATGTTCTAGAAAATGTGCTACCCCATTTGGCACTTTTGTTTTTTCTTCTTCTCCTGGAACTATGAACTCATTATCATTTGAACCATAATTTGTTCCCCAAATCATATATTTCTTTTGAACACCTGGTTTTGGTATTATCATTACTGTTAATCCATTATCAAGTTTTTCAATATATATTTTTTCTTTTACCTTTGAATTTTCTATAATTTGCATTAAAAATTTCATTCCTTTCTTACTTTACTAAAAGTTACACATAGTCGTGAAAAATTTTTTATTTATTTCAAATTAAATTTTCCTTTTCTAATTTCTTAAGAAGTATATTGTATTTGTTTTTACTTTATTTGCAATATCTATAACATCTTGTTTATTAACTTCTTGGATTTTTTTCATATAGTTTTCTAAGTCAACTTCATTTTTTGACAGTTCTTGCCCAAAACAATATGTTATCTGTGTATCTTGCTCATCATCTATTAATTTTATTGCTGCTAATATTCCTTTTTTGGCATTTTCTACGTCTTCTTCTGTGAAATCTCCTAATTTCATATCTTCTATTTGTTTTCTGATTAATTCTAATGCTTTTTCATAATTTGATATTTCTATTCCACATCTTACAAAAATATTATTCTTAATTCTATGATAACTTGAACTTGCTACATAAGCTAAATGTGCTTTTTCTCTTACATTTTGAAACATTTTAGAATTTGCACTTCCACCTAATAAACTGTTATATATCATTGCATCATATTTTAATTCTTCATCTTCTAAGTTAACATCTAATCCTAATATTAATTTTCCCTGTGTTACATCCATATTTTCTATTATAGTTTTTTCTTCAGCATTTTTTGATTTATTTTGATTCATATTACTTGTAACATATTTAGCTTCTCTTTCGTTTAATTCTTTGATATTTTCATTATTATTTAATATTTCTTCAATATTTTCATTGATATCTCCAGATACAAATATATCAATTTTGCACTCTTCTCTTAATTTTTTGTATTGGTCATATAGGTTATTTTCATTAATATTACCTAAATCCTCTATATATCCAAATTTATATAATCCAAATGGTTCATTTTTATACATTTCTTCTATACATCTATCAAGAGAATAACTTGCTTTATTATCTATTTTCCCCTCTATTCTTTGTTTTATATTGTTCTTTTCTTGTTCAACATATTCTTTCTTGAAGCCTTCATCTTCTATTAATGGATTAAATACTATTTCTACTATTTTTTCAATAGCAGTTTTCAACATATTTTCTTCAGTTTGTGGTAAAAATTTATCATTTATTGTTTCTATATAAAATTTTAAAACTTGATTATCTCCCGTTTTGTCTAATCCACAGTCAAAACTAGCTCCATACATTTCTTCAAGTTCTTTACTAATTTGTTCTTGAGTTGGCATATTTTTACTTCCTCTTCTTAGTAAAGCTGATATTACTGCATTTTTAGTTACAGTTTCTCTTTCTAATTTCGTTGTTAGAAAAATTGCAATTAAGTTTGTTTTAAATTTGTCAGTTTTTATTGTGTGTAAATTTATTCCTTTTTTTATTTCACTTTTCTTGTATTCCATAAAATACCTCCTTCAGGGTTATTGTACTACTATTTTTTATTATCTTCAATATCCTAATGTTTAAATTTCTTTCTTAACTTATTATACTTTTTATGCAAGTTTCTATTCATAAAAAACAAAAATAGAAATGAAAATTAACTTTCCATCCCTATTTTTATTAATTATTTAATTACTAAAATTTTCTTTTTCTTGCAGCCTCTGATTTTTTCTTTCTTTTTACACTAGGTTTTTCATAATGTTCTCTTTTACGTACTTCTTGAAGTACTCCATTTCTTGCACATTGTCTTTTAAATCTTTTTAATGCATCTTCTATATTTCCATTATTAACTTTAATCTCTAACATTTAATTTCCCCTCCTTCCGGTCATACGAAAACTGTATGTTGGGATAACCCTTATTAACGTTATTAATTATACATTAAAGCTATGTGGTTGTCAATAGCTAAATTTTATTAATTTTTTATTAAATTGCCCTTAATACTTCAATCCGAAACATTTTTTAATCGTAGTTAACTTTTTCTCCAAATTTTCCTTTTAACTTTTCTTTTGATTCTTTTGATAAATTTACATTTCCTTTTAGATTTATTTTTGTATTTGGATTTAATTCCAATAAATCTGTTGCATTTACAATGGAATTATTACTTAGTTTGTTAACATACTTCATTGATTTAATTTCTTTATCATTTACAATTGTTACACTTTTTAATGTTGTGATATTTTTTAATACATCAATTAATTTTTCAAAATCAACCTCTCCTTGAATATATGAAAAGTTTTCTAAATTAGTACAATTTTCTATTCCATTTAAATTCTTAAGTTTACAATGTCTATATTGGGTTATAAATACATTTATGAAAATAAACTTCCAATCCAATTAAACAATGGATTTTCAAATAAAAATTCTCTCATCCAACTATTAGTAAATGGAATAAACCACAATGCCATACCTATTAATATAATTACTATTATAGTGATAATAATAGCAATTATATCCTTTAATGTGATTTTTTTAAATTCATCTCTTTTAGGCTTATCCTTATATAATTCTTTAGTTAGTTCTATCACTCCTGAAAAACTGCTCATTTTTCTTCTATATTCTTGATTACTTAATTTTTCTCGTTTTTGATTACTATTATTAGAATTGTTTCTTAACCTTGCACTTTTTGTTTGATTTAAATTGTTGTTGTTCTTATTTTTCATTATATATTTTTGTTCATATAACTTCTCTAATTCTTTTTCTAATTCCACATCGTATTGTTCCTTCAAAAATTCATTTGATAATACATCATATGCTTCATTAATGTCTTTTATCTTCTTTTCAGCATATTTTTGTTTTTCTCCTTTGTATAAATCAGGATGATACTTTTTCACCAATACTTTATATGCTTTTTCTATAACTTCTTTTGAGGCTTTTTTATTTACTTCTAATATTTCATAATAATTTTTCATAGTTTTTACCAAAAGTTTCCCTTTCTCTTCTTTTGTTACTGTTATTTTATACTAAATTATAAAAAATATCAATACAAATATATTTAAAACTTATTTATCATAAATACTAAAAACCAGAATTATTAGTATTATTTAATAATTCTGGTTTACTTTTAGTTAAACTTTTTATATGTTATTTAATAATAAATCTCTTGATATTATTCATTATTAAAAAACAACTTTCATTTTTCTTATATTCCTATTTTTTTAATTGTCTTAATTATTAGCTTCACCAAATATTGCTTCGAATTCATCAGCTTCAATTTTTTCTTTTTCTAATAAAATTCCAGCAACTTGATGTAATTTGTCAACATTGTCTGTTAATATTTGTTTAGCTCTATTATATCCAGTATCTACTATTCTTTTTGTTTCTTCATCTATTACTGCTGCTGTTTCTTCTGAATATTCTTTTGTATGTCCAAAATCTCTTCCTAGGAATACTTCTTCTTGGCTTTCACCTAACATTAAAGCTCCTATTCTTTCACTCATACCGTATTTTGTTACCATGCTTCTTGCAATTTTTGTAGCTCTTTCTATATCATTACTTGCTCCTGTTGATATATCATTTAAGATAAGTGCTTCTGCTACTCTTCCTCCTAGTAATGATACAATATTTTCTTCCATTTCTGTTTTTGACATGAAAGATTTATCTTCTGTTGGTCTATACATTGTATATCCACCAGCCATTCCTCTTGGTACTATTGATATTTGATGCACTGGGTCTTGTGTTTCTAAGTAGTGACTTACTACTGCATGGCCTGCTTCATGATATGCTACTAGTCTATTTTCTTTATCGCTTCTTACTCTTGTTTTCTTTTCTGGTCCCATTGTAACTTTTACCATTGCATCTTCTATTTCTTTCATTCCAATTTCAGTTAAGTTTCTTCTTGCTGCTAAAAGCGCTGCCTCATTTAGGACATTTTCTAAATCTGCTCCTGCGAATCCTGAAGTATTTTTTGCTATTATTTTTAAATCTACATCATCTGCTAATCTTTTCTTTCTTGAATGTACTTCTAATATTTGTTCCCTTGCCTTAACATCTGGTGCTCCTACTACTATTTGTCTATCAAATCTTCCTGCTCTTAGTAAGGCTTTATCTAATACATCTGGTCTGTTTGTTGCTGCTAAAACGATTACTCCTTCATTTTCAGCAAATCCATCCATTTCTACTAATAATTGATTTAATGTTTGTTCTCTTTCATCATGTCCTCCACCAAGTCCTGCACCTCTTTGTCTTCCTACTGCATCTATTTCGTCTATAAATATGATACATGGTGCATTTTTCTTAGCTTCTTCAAATAAATCTCTTACTCTTGATGCTCCTACTCCGACAAACATTTCAACAAAGTCGGATCCACTTATTATGAAAAATGGTACTCCTGCTTCTCCTGCTACTGCTTTTGCTAATAAAGTTTTTCCTGTTCCTGGTTGACCTACTAATAAAACTCCTTTGGGAATTCTTGCTCCCATATCTGTAAATTTCTTTGGGTTTTTTAAGAATTGTACTATTTCACTTAATTCTTCTTTTTCTTCATCAACACCTGCTACATCTTCAAATGTTATTCTATTCTTTTCTGCTGGTGTCATCATTCTAGCTTTGCTTTTTCCAAATGCCATTGTTTTATTTCCTGGAGCTCCACTATTTGCTCCTCCCATCATTAAGAACCAGAACACTAAGAAGATTATTATTATTCCAAATGGTGTTAACAAACTAAGAATTGTTATAAATATTGACTCAGATTTTTCTTCTAGTGTAAATGCACCTGCTTTAAGAAAATCTTCCGTATAATTTATAAAACTTTCCATGTCTGGTATATTTACTTCTTTTTTTACTCTATCATCTTTTAATTGTACTTGTGCATTTTTACCATCTGCTTGTATTTGTATTGATTCAACATTTCCATTATTAATATTAGCTATTAAATCAGAATATTTTAATTTAGAATTACTATTTTCTAGCACTGATGATAATACTACAATAAATATTACTCCTATAATTAGCCACATAGCTAATGTTTTAATTCCATTTTTCAAAACTTCTTCCTCCTCTTTTATGCATTATGTTAAAATCACAATACATCCCCTTTATGTTTTAAAATCTTATATCATATTGTTTTTGGTTTTTCAATAGTTTTTTTATTTCTTTTTCATTACAAAATTACCATGCTTTCTATCCCTCTACGGATACTTGATAATTATGCTTGACCTAAAAAATATATTTTTGAATTTTTAGTTAAAACTTTTATATTTTTGTTTGGAGTTAAATATTTATTTCCTACATTATTATTGCAAAGTTTAATAATATCTTCTATATGTATTTTTTCTATTCCTTTACTACTTCCAAAAATCCTCGTTATAGTATATAGTATTAACCTTGATTTTATTACTTTTTCTTCATTATTAAATTTCTTTAAATCTACTGTTATTGTTCTTTTTTCTAAGTTTTCTTCTATAAGTATTTCTTTATATTCTTTTTCGACTTGTTTTTCAATATATGTTTCTTCTTCAGTTACTAAATTTGATAGTCTATTTATTGTTTCTATAATATTTGGATTAAATTCTTGTTTTATAAATGGTATTACAATATTTCTTATTTTATTTCTAGTATAAATATTTTCAAAATTTGTTCTGTCTATTCTTGGATTTAAGTTTTCTTTTTCACAATATTCTTCAATTTCTTCTCTTTCACATTCGATAAGTGGTCTTATATATTTTTCTCTCTTTGCTTCAATTCCTTTTAATCCTGAAACTCCGCTTCCTCTTATTATATTCATTATTACTGTTTCTGTATTGTCATTTTTATTATGTGCTATTGCAATTTTACTTGAAGCTGTTTTTCTTAATATTTCATCAAAAAACTTATATCTTTCATTCCTTCCAGCTTCTTCTGTTCCTATTTTATTAGTATTGGCAATTTTTTCTACATCTATACTTTTTGAATAGAAATTAATTCCATTTTCCTTACAATAGTTTTTTACATAATTTTCATCTTCTTTTGCTTCTTCCCTAATCATATGATTAATGTGTGCAACCGTAATTTCAAAATCTAATGTTCCATTTTCTTTTATTTCTTTTAGAACATTTAACATACACATTGAATCAGGTCCTCCAGAAACTCCTAATACTAGCTTGTCTCCATTTGATATTAATTCATATTTTTTAATTGTGTCTAAAACTTTTTCTTTTAATCCATATATTATTCTTTTTGCCATTTTTCTATCATTCCTTCCATTTTTAAGGCTTAAAATAGAATGAGTAATTACATTAATCATCAAATCTTCTTTCTAAGTTAACAAATTTTGTATAACTTCCTAACCATAATAGTTCTACTGTTCCAGTTGAGCCTCCTCTGTGTTTTGCAATTATTACTTCTGCTATATCTTTCTTTTCACTATCTTGGTTGTAATAGTCATCTCTATATAAAAACATAACTATATCGGCATCTTGCTCTATTGCTCCTGATTCTCTTAAGTCTGATAGCATTGGCCTATGGTCTGGTCTTTGTTCTACAGCTCTTGATAATTGGGATAATGCTATTACTGGTACTCCAATTTCTTTTGCTAAGATTTTTAAAGACCTACTAATTTCTGAAATTTCTTGCTCACGGCTTCCATTTCTTTTATTGCTACCTTGAACTAATTGTAAATAGTCGATTACTACCATTCCTATATTTTTCTCTAATTTTAATTTTCTACATTTAGCTCTTATTTCTGTAACAGATATACCTGGTGTATCGTCTATAAATATTTCAGCCTCTGATAGTGGACCTATACTTCCTGCTAATTTTGTCCAGTCATCTTCTTCTAATTTACCTGTTCTTACTTTATTACTATCAACCATAGCTTCGCTACATAAAATTCTGTTTACCATTTGTTCTTTTGACATCTCTAAGCTAAATATAACTACTGGTACATTTGCTCTTACTGCTGCATTTGTTGCTATATTTAATGCAAAAGCAGATTTTCCCATCGCAGGTCTTGCTGCTATTAGTATTAAATCTGATCCATGGAAACCTGCTGTTTTATAGTCAAGTTCTGTGAAACCTGTTGGAACTCCTGTAATATGTTGTTTTCTATTATATAATTCTTCTAGTTGTGTAAAGCTATCAACCAAAATATCTTTTATTGGGGAATAACTTTTTTTATCTTTATTCTGCATTATATTAAAAATCTTCTTCTCTGCATTTTCCATAACATCTGTTACATCTTCTGTTGGGTCATATCCTAATTCTATTATTTCATTTGCAGTCTTTATTAAACTTCTTAATGTAGATTTTTCTTCAACAATATTTACATATTTCATTGCATTAGCTGTTGTTGGTACTTTGTCTGGTAACATTGCTAAATATTCAAGACCACCAACTTGTTCAAATTTACCTAAAGACTCTAACTCTGCCTTCACAGTAATTATATCTATTGGCTCTGCTCTGCTATATAAATTTAAAATTGCTCCATAAATTGCTCTATTATCAGCTCTATAAAAATCTTCTTCTTTTAAAACTTCTATTGCTGAAATAACTGCGTCTTTATCAGTAAGCATACTTCCTAAAATTGCTTGTTCTGCTTCTATGTCATTTGGTGGTACTTTTCCTAGTTCCATTTTGATTCCCCCATATATACTTAGATTTATTAATTTATTCTTCTCTAGTTTATACTTCTTTTTCCAATGAAATTTATATATTTAAGCTGTTTTTCTTATTATGAAATACCAAATTTCATATATGTTGAAGCCCTTTTTCTTATTCTGAAATAACGTCAATTTTTACTTTTCCAATTACTCCTTCAAATAGTTTTATTTCTACAGTTCTTACACCTAGTTCTTTTATTGTCTCTTTTAATTCTATTTTCTTTTTATCAACTGTAATGTTATATTGTTCTTTTAGTTCTTGCGCTATTTCTTTTGAAGATACTCCACCAAAAATTTTTCCATTTCCACCTGCTTTTACTTTTATTTTTAGTGATATTTTTGATAATTTATCTGCAATTTTCATTGCTTCTTCTTTTTCTTGATTTTTTTGGTATTTAGCTGAATCTTGTTTTGCTTTTAACTTACTCATATTTTCTTTGTTTGCTTCTACTGCTAAATTTTTTGGGAATAAAAAATTTCTTGCATATCCATCTGATGCATTTATTACTTGGTCTTTTTTCCCTACACCTTTTATATCTGCTTTTAATATTACTTTCATCGTTATATACCTCCTTATTTAGTAAAAACTATGATATATTCTACTACATTTCTTAGTTTTTTTCAAGGTATTGGGTGAACGAAAAAATAATCTTTAGAGCTAGTCTAAAGATTATTTTTAATATAATTATTCAATTTCCGAAAAATATTCATTAATCCTATTAATCAATTCTTGTTTTGTCTCTTCCATTGTCATTCCTTCAACTTGAGCTCCTGCTAAAGTTATATGACCTCCAC
>CAJMRU010000019.1 GCA_905215845.1 uncultured bacterium | reverse complement strand
ATTTGTAAGAAAAAACTTAATATCTTCACACAAATTTCACAAAAGTATTGTATTATTTTAAATAATTAGTTAAGATATAAAAAATTATTTTCAAGAGGAGGTTTTCATATGGAAGAAAATGAAAAAAAAGAAAATTCAAAATTTAAAACAGTATCTAATAAAGGATCATATAATACTGTTTATGAAACTGATAATAAACAAAAACACAAAAGTGGATTTGGAAAGTCAATTGTATTACCATTTTTTAGTGGTGTTGTAGGATGTGCATTAGTAATAGGAACTTGTTTTGGTGTTCCATCTGTCAGAGAACATTTTTTGAATACAGGTTCAACATCTTCTCCATCTTCTAATTCTAACACTATGGGTACTATTGACCATGTTTCCTTAAAAAATTATTCTGATACTGCCGTATATGCTGCTAATAAAATTTTACCTTCAATTGTTGGAATAAAAATTGAATATAATGTAACTTCAAAAATACCTGTATTTGGAACACAAGCTCAATCTACTGCAACAGCTACTGGTTCTGGTATCATAATCAGTGAAGATGGATATATTCTAACTAACAATCATGTTGTTTCTTCTGGAGAATCAGAATCATATTATCAGGTCTCAGAAGCAACTAAAGTATCTGTCACTTTATTTAATGATACTACTGAGTATGAAGCAAAAATTGTTGGTACTGATGAACAAACAGACTTAGCTGTTATAAAAATTGATAAAAAAGATTTACCAAAAGCAGAATTTGCTGATTCTGACTCTATAAAAGTTGGTGAATTTGCAATGGCAGTTGGAAATCCTTTAGGTTTACAAAGTAGTATCACTTGTGGTGTTGTAAGTGCTGTTAACAGAGAAATTACAGATACAGATGGAAAAAAATACACATTAATTCAAACAGATGCTGCTATCAACTCAGGAAATAGTGGTGGAGCTCTTGTAAATAGTGAAGGTAAAGTTATTGGAGTTAATACTTTAAAACTTTCAGGTGAAGATATTGAAGGTATGGGATTTGCTATTCCCATTAACTCAACTACTGATATAACTTCTCAATTAATTCAATATAGCAAAGTTAAAAGACCTTATATTGGCATAACAGGTATGGATTTAGATGAAAAAACTGCTAAAGAAAATCACTTAGTTGAAGGTATCTATGTAAAATCAATAGATGACTTTTCAGCAGCTGAAAAGGCTGGTCTAAAACCTGGTGATGTGATTATTGAGGCAGATGGTAAAAAAATTAAGACTATGGACGAATTAACAGAAATTAAAAATTCTCATCAAATTGGTGATGAAATACAAATTAAAGTAAATAATGTATAACAATTATAAAAAGGAGAGTGAATATTATGGTATATACACTTTGCAAATATCCAGATGAAACAGAGGTAGTTTTTTCAGATATTCGTAAAAAAGACAATGGAGAAGAATATATTAGAGTTTCTTTTGAACGACCTACTGAACACGGATTTGATACAGTTGTTTTTGAACTTCCTAGTTATAAAATATTAGAGAGAGATGGACAATATTCAGATGAAGAGGTAGAAGAATTTAGAAAAATAGTCGAAAGAGGAGCACATCTATTTTTTTAGTATGCGCGTGAAGGAGGTCTTAAAGCAAGGAGAGAAAAATATGTCAGAAGAAAATACAAAAACAAAAAAAGTAAAAGATATATTTAGTGATTACAAAACAAGTTCAAATATGCAATATGCAAATATTGAAGGACTAAATGTAATAAAAAAGACAAATACATTGCAAGTATTAATATATTTTGACGAATATATAGAAATAAAAGAATTATGGTTTTTTGAAAAATTCCTAAGAGAAAGATTTCAATTTGAGCAAATTGACCTAAAGATAAAATACCATGAAGGAGTAAAACTAAATTCAATACAAAAAGAATGGAAAAATATCATCGCATATATGGCACATAAATATCCATTAATGAAGCCAATGTTATTATTAAAAAGTGATGTTAGTGTTGAAGGAAAAGAAATAAATGTAAAAATGCACATAAAAGGTGCAGATTTTTTAAAGGCTAAAAAGACAGATAAGGAATTAGAAAAAGTTCTTAAAAATATATTTGGAGTTGAATATAAGGTAAACTTGACAGAACAATTATCAAAAGAAGAAATCAAACAAATTGAAGAAGAAATAAAAGACGTAGAAGAAAAAGCTATTGCATATATTGAAGAATTAAATATGATGCAATCTAAAGAAAATGAAAAAGAATCAGCTAGTCAAAATAGCCAAGATATACCAGAATATAATGACCCAGACTATATGCCGCCAACAGGACTAGAAGGATATATTCCAGAAGAGGAAATGGAGGGAGGCCTTCCACCAATACCAGATGATATTAATGAATATGAAGAACAAGAATATATAATGGGAAAACCATCTAAAGCAAAAGAAAATAAAGTAAATATTAAAGATATAACAGCAAGTAATTCGAGAATTACAATAGAAGGAAGAATATTAACAAGTGAATGCAGAGAAACAAGAACAGGAAAAGGAATGTTAATATTTGATATATATGATGGAACTGGAACAATTACTTGTAAATCTTTTGCAAAGGATATTTCAGAAGGAAAAGAAGTTATAGAAAAAATACAAAATGCAAAAGCAATAAAAGCAATAGGAAAAGCAGGACTAGATGCATATGCAGGAGATGTAACAATAATGGCAAATACTATTATTGCAAGTAACAGTGATGTGCCAGAACTTCCAGAAGATGATGAGGATACACCATTAATTTTAGGAATGAATCCAAATATAACAGAAAATGTAGTAAAAATTTCAGAATTAAATGTAGATGATGGAAAAGTAGCACTAGACGGTGAAATTATAGGAATGGAAGATAGAGAACTAAAATCTGGAAAAACACTTCTAAGTTTTGATTTATATGATGGTTCAAGTAGTATGACTTGTAAAGCATTTTTGAATAAAGAAGTTAGCAAGAAAATAATAAAAAGAATGAAAAAAGCAAAAGGAGTAAAAATTTCTGGAAATGCTCAAATGGATTCGTTTTCTAATGAATTAACAGTAATGGCAAATACAATAGTAGAAAGTGAAGGCTTAAAGAAAACAGTAAGACAAGATAATAGTGAAGTAAAAAGAGTAGAGTTACATATGCATACAAAAATGAGCCAAATGGATGCCATGACATCAGCAATAGATTTAATAAAAAGAGCAATGAAATGGGGAATGAAATCAATAGCAATAACAGACCATGGTGTAGTACAAGCATTTCCAGAAGCTCATAAAATGTTAGGATATGATAATAAAGATATAAAAATAATTTATGGAGTTGAAGCATATCTTGCTCCAGATAATACAAAAACAGTATATAATGGAAAAGGACAAAGTATAGATACAACATATTGTGTACTAGACTTAGAAACAACAGGATTTTCAGCTGTTACAGAAAAAATAACAGAAGTAGGAATAATGAAAGTAAAAAATGGAGAAGTAATAGGGGAATTTAGTACATTTGTAAATCCAGAAAAACATATTCCAGAAAGAGTAACAGAAGTAACAAATATAACAGATGAAATGGTAAAAGATGCAGAAAACATAGAAAAAGTATTTCCAAAAATATTAGAATTTTTAGGAGATGATAAAGAAACTGTAATAGTAGCACATAATGCAAACTTTGATGTGGGATTTCTAAAACAAAATGCAAAAGCTTTAGGATATGAATTTAATTATACATATTTAGATACATTAAGCTTAGCAAAAGATTTATTCCCTGATTATAAAAAATACAAACTTGGAAAAATAGCAGAAAACTTAGGAATAAAAGTAGAAGTAGCACACCGTGCTTTAGATGATGTTGATACAACTGTTAAAGTATTTAAGGTAATGATAGATATGCTAAAGAAAAAAGGTGCTGAGATAGTTGAAGATATAGATAGAGTTGCAGCAGATTCAGAAGCTAAAAAAGACGAATATAAAAAATTAAAAACATATCATGCAATAATACTAGCTAAAAATTATGTAGGACTAAGAAATCTTTATAAATTAGTATCATTATCACATTTACATTATTTTTATAGAAAACCAAGAATATTAAAGAGTTTATACAAGAAATATTCAGAAGGATTAATACTAGGAAGTGCTTGTGAAGCAGGAGAAGTATATCAAGCAATAGAACTAGGAAAAACAGATGAAGAAATAGAAGAAATTGCAGGAGATTATGATTATCTAGAAATTCAACCAACAGGAAATAATGAATTTTTAATCAGAAATGAAAAAGTTGCTGACGAAGAAGCTTTAAGAGATATAAACAGAAAAATAGTGGCATTAGGAGAAAAATTAAATAAACCAGTAGTAGCAACTTGTGATGTTCACTTTATGGACCCACAAGATGAAATATATAGGCGTATATTAGAAGCTGGACAAAAATATGATGATGCAGATAATCAAGCACCACTATACCTTAGAACAACAGAAGAAATGCTAGACGAATTTAGTTATTTAGGAAAAGAGAAAGCATATGAAGTTGTTGTAACAAACACAAATAAAATATCAGACATGTGTGACCCAATAAGTCCAATATCACCTGAAAAATGTCCACCACATATACCTGGATGTGAACAAACTATTAAAGATATAGCATACAACAAAGCACATGAATTATATGGCGATCCACTTCCTGAAATAGTACAAACAAGACTTGATAAAGAACTAGATTCAATTATAAAAAATGGATTCTCAGTTATGTATATAATTGCCCAAAAATTAGTATGGAAGTCAAATGAAGATGGATATATAGTTGGTTCAAGAGGCTCAGTTGGTTCTTCATTTGTTGCGAATATGACAGGAATAACAGAAGTAAATTCATTACCGGCACATTATAGATGTCCAAACTGTAAATATTCAGACTTTACAGATTATGGAGTGAAAAATGGATTTGACTTACCAGATAAAGAATGTCCAAAATGTGGGCATAAATTAGATAAAGATGGAATGGATATACCATTTGAAACCTTCTTAGGATTCAATGGTGATAAAGAGCCAGATATAGACCTAAACTTTTCAGGTGAATATCAGGCAAAAGCACATAAATATACAGAAGTAATATTTGGAAAAGGAACAACATTTAAAGCAGGAACAATAGGTACAGTAGCAGACAAAACTGCATTTGGATATGTTAAAAATTATTATGAAGAAAGACATATTCCAGTAAATCAAGCAGAAATAAAAAGAATATCACAAGGATGTACAGGAATAAAAAGAACAACAGGTCAACATCCGGGAGGAATTATAGTAGTTCCAAAAGGAAGAGAAATATACGAATTTTGCCCAGTACAACACCCAGCAGATGACCCAAATTCAGATATTATAACAACACATTTTGACTATCACTCAATAGATGCAAACCTATTAAAACTAGATATACTAGGACACGACGATCCGACAGTTATAAGAATGCTACAAGATATAACAGGAATTGACCCAACCAAAGTACCACTAGACGACAAAGAAACAATGTCAATATTTAGTTCAACAAAAGCACTAGGAGTAACACCTGAACAAATACACTCAGAAGTAGGAAGTTTTGGTATACCAGAATTCGGAACAAAATTTGTTAGAGGAATGTTAGTAGACACAAAACCAACAACATTTGACGAACTAATTCGTATATCAGGATTATCACATGGTACAGACGTGTGGTTAGGAAATGCACAAAGCTTAATAGAACAAGGAACAGTAACACTAACAGAAGCAATATGTTGTCGTGACGATATAATGATATATTTGATAAAACAGGGAGTACCACCAAATCCAGCATTTAAAATAATGGAAACAGTTCGTAAAGGAAAAGCCTTAAAAGACCCAGCAAAATGGGCAGAATATGTAAGTTTAATGAAAGAACATAATGTACCAGACTGGTATATAAAATCATGTGAAAAAATTAAATATATGTTTCCAAAAGCCCACGCAGCAGCATATGTAACAAATGCTTTTAGAATAGCTTGGTTTAAAGTACATGAGCCTAAAGCATATTATACAGCATTTTTCTCAATAAGAGCAGCAGATGATTTTGATAGTGAGATTATGATATTTGGTAAAGAAAAAGTAAAAAATAAAATGAAAGAAATTGACTTATTAGGAAATAATGCAACTCCAAAAGACAAGACAATGTATCCAGTATTAGAACTTGTCTTGGAAATGTATGAAAGAGGGATAAAATTCTTACCAATAGATTTATATAAATCAAGTGCAACAAAATTTATTGTAGAAGAAGAGGGAATAAGACCACCTTTAAACAGTATTGCAGGATTAGGGACAGTTGCAGCATTAGGAATTGAAAATGCAAGAAAAGATGGCAAATTCATGTCTATTGACGATATGAAAATTCGTTCAAAAGTAGGAGATTCAGTAGCTGAACTTTTGAAGAAATTTGGATGTTTAGATGGAATGAGTCAGAGTAATCAGTTGAGTTTGTTTGGGTGAATATGAATTTAAGAAGTGAATAAAATAGAATACCAATTAAGACTAGTTAGATCATATATGATTATAGACTAGTCTTTTACTTTTTGAATAGGAAATAATATTAAACTTTAAAGTTATGTAATTCAAAGTAAAAATAAATTTAATGTTAAGCATAATTTTTTACTTTATGTGACGAAGCTAAAAATTCTTATATAGTTTCCTATATAGATATTATTGAAATTAAATTAATTAAATAGACTACTTTAGACAAAACTTCTTATTTTTCTCTCTTGGAAAAAAATGTAAAAGAGAGTATAATATAAATATAAATTTTAAGGGAGGCTAATATGGAATCTAATTATTACAAAGAGGACAAGTTGTTAGTATTCAAAATTACAGATGAAATTGATGATTTTTCAGTTCAAAGGATAAGAAGGAGGGCTGATTATGAAATTGAAAGATATATGCCTAAAAGAGTTGTATTTGATTTTGATAGTGTTTCTTTCATGGATAGTGCAGGAATCGGACTAATTATAGGAAGATACAAATTTGTAAAAATGCTAGGAGGAAAATTAGAATTAACTAATTTAACAAGTAGTGTAAAAAGAATTTTTGAAATGAGTGGAATATTAAAATTAATACCTACTACTACAATATAAACAATAATAGAATAAAAGATAAAAATAATATTGTTTTTGAGATTTTTTATTTATAGTTAAAAAATCAAATAGGCGAAAATAAATAAAAGAAAGGGATTATACAAAAATGAAAAATGAGTATGATAATGAAATGAAAATAGAATTTATAAGCAAATCAGCAAATGAAGCTTTTGCTAGAATTTCAGTAGCAGCTTTTGCATCTCAATTAGACCCAACAATAGAAGAATTAGCAGATATAAAAACAGCAGTATCTGAAGCAGTTACAAATTCTATTATTCATGGATATGAAAGGAAACAAGGAATTGTAAAAGTATTTGCTAGATTAAAGGAAAACGAAATAATAATAGAAATATCAGATAAAGGAAAAGGAATTGAAAATATAGATATTGCAAAAGAACCACTATATACAACAAAACCTAATCTAGAAAGGTCAGGAATGGGATTTACTATAATGGAGAGTTTTATGGATACAGTTGAAATTGAATCAGTAGTAGGACTAGGAACAAAAATAACAATGAGCAAAAAAATAAAAAACAAAGTGCAAGAAGAGGATGAAGATGATGAATTTGCAATGATTACAAAAGAGTAAACTAAAAGTAAAGTAGGGAGAAAAATGTTCGAAAATAGTGTAGAAGCAATAAAAAAAGCCCAAACTCGGAGACAAATTTGAAATGGAAAGAATAATAAGAGATAATAATCGGGCTTATATGGAGTATAGTAAAACGCTTCAACGGAAGAGGATATGATTTAGAAGATTTATATCAAATTGGGTGTATAGGATTTATAAAATCAATAAAAAGATTTGATACAAATTATGATGTTAAATTATCAACATATGCAGTTCCATATATGATAGGAGAAATAAAAAGATATATTAGAGATGATGGACCAATAAAAGTAAGTAGAGGAATAAAAGAATTAGGAATAAAAGTAAAAGAACTACAAAAAGAATATTTTTATAAAAAAGGAGAAGAAATATCAATAGAAGAAATATCGAAAAAACTAAAAATATCAAAGGAAGATATTTCGTTAGCATTAGAAGCAACAAATACAGTAGAATCAATAGATAATACATATTATAGAGATAATAAAGATGGAAATAGCATAAACTTAATAGAAAAACTCTCAAACAATAGAGACGAAGAAGAAGTAATAACAAATAAAATGACATTAGAAAAAATTATAAATGTATTAGAACCACGAGATAAAGAAATTATACTATTGAGATTTTATAAAGAAAAAACACAAACACAAGTAGCAAAAATTTTAGGAATAACACAGGTTCAAGTTTCGAGACTAGAAAAGAAAATACTAAATAATATGAAAGAAATGATTTTGGGGTCGGAGACAAAAATCAGCATTTGAATTTGAGGAATTTTGGAAGCAAAAATAAGAGTGGAGTGATTTGGGAGTTGGAGAAAAAACTATCCTTAAAGGAAGTGATGAAATAAAAAATGAAAAATATTTTGATTTATCTATTCACATTTTTAATAATATGTTTTATTTTACCAGCAATTTTAACTAAAACTACAACAAAAGTAGAAAATATAGAACAAAACTCTAAAATCCAAGAAAATGGAGAAAACTCAAACAATAATGCAAATATTGAAAAATATCAATATAATAAATATGGAAAAATAAAATTATTACATTCAAAGTCAGGTGAAATTGAAGAGGTAGAATTAGATACATATTTATGCAATGTAGTTTCAGCTGAAATGCCAGTAGATTTTCATATAGAAGCATTAAAAGCACAAGCAATTGTTGCAAGAACATATACAGTATATAAGATAAATAATAAAAAACATCCAAATGCAGATATATGTGATGATTCTAACTGTTGTCAAGCATGGATAGATAAAGATAAAAGGCTAGAAAGATGGGAAGAAGGAAAAAGAGAAGAAAATTGGAGTAAAATAGAAACAGCAGTTAATTCAACCAATGGAAAAATAATAACATATAATAACCAACCAATTAATGCATTTTTTCATTCAAATAGTGGAGGAATAACTGAACTTCCTGTAAATGTATGGGGAGGAGGAAGCAATTTACCATATTTGCAAATAGTAGAAACATCAGGAGAAGATACATATAATCAATTTAACTCAGAAGTTAGTTTAACAAATGATGAATTATTAAATAAACTGAAGGAAAAGTATTCAGATGTAAAAATAAATTTTGAAGATAATGAGGAAATTAAAATATTAGAATATACAGACAGTAAAAGGGTAAAAACAGTAAAGTTTGGAAATATTAATATATCAGGAACAGAAGCAAGAAGTATTTTAGGACTTAGGTCAACTAATTTTGAAATAATAAAAGAAAAAGATAGAATAATATTCAAAGTTAAAGGATATGGACACGGAGTAGGAATGAGCCAAACAGGTGCAGACAGTATGGCTAAGCAAGGAAAAAACTATGAAGAAATAATAAAACATTTTTATGCAGGAATAGAGATAAAAAGTATAAACGAATTATAATTAAAAATATAATAAATATGTATATTCTTCTAAAAAAAGGAAATACTTGTAATAATAAAGTATTTAAGGAGGAGTATATGAAAAGAAAATTAAATTTAAAGTCTAATAAAGAAAAAAATGTTAATGACAAAATTTTACTATATAGCATAATAGGAATATCAGTTGTTGCAATATTGATAATAGCATTATTAATATATAGTAATAAAATAAGTAATGATGTTAAAAATGAAACTATGACTTTAGGGCAAATGACAGAAGCATTAGATAGGGAAAATAAAGAAACAGAAAGTGCTAGTACAGAATTTGGTAAAACAGTTGAAGAATCAAAAAACGAAAGCAATACAAATGTAAATAATATAGCAAGTAATGAAGTAAGTACTAAAACTACAACTACAAGTACAGAAAATAAAGCAACCACAAAAACAAATACTAATAAAAATGTGACAACAAATAATAAAACAAATACAACAGCAAATGAGAAAAAAGAAGAAAAGAAAGAAGTAAAAGAAGAAAAAGTAGAATTAAAATTTGCTAAACCAGTAGAAGGAGAAATATCAAAAGAATATGCACAAGAAAATTTAGTATATTCTGAAACACTGCAAGAATGGGTTACACATAGTGGGATAGACATTAAAGCAGATAAAACAACAGTAGTAAAATCAGCAGAAAAAGGAACAGTTAAAACAATAAAAAATGACCCAAGATATGGATTGACAATAGTTGTTGAACATGCAAATGGGTATAAAACTGTGTATGCAAATTTATTAACATCTGAATTTATTGTAGAAGGTGAAAAAGTAGAAAAAGGTCAATCATTAGGAACTGTTGGAAATACAGCAGTGTTCGAAATAGCTGATGAACCACATTTACATTTTGAAATATTAAAAGATTCTATGCCAGTAAATCCAAGTAATTTTATAAAATAAAAGGATTAGTTTATAGATATGAAGAGAAATTAAGCAAATTAATAGGAAATTTTTATAAAAGTTATATCCTATTAATTTGCTTTTTCGAATTATAGTGACTTAATGATTTTTGAAAGCTTAATATAGTTTGATAATATGAAATAACAAATGA
>CAJMRU010000018.1 GCA_905215845.1 uncultured bacterium | reverse complement strand
AGAATGATCCTTTTGAAAATGATTATAAATTATCATATAAAATATTGGAAAATGAGCGAAGAAATGTAATTGACTTCTTACAAAAATCTTTAAAAAAAGGAAAATGTTAATATTATACTAATTATCATAATACAAAAATTACCTTTAGATATGATAAAGAAATACCTTTGATATGATCAAATGGACAAACTCTCAAGAATTATTTTGCTTATGATTTTAAGAAATGTTTTTAGTATATAGAAAATTTTTGTAAGTGTTAACTAGATTGAATGGTTTAGTAAAGTTAGGCATACAAAATAATAAGAATCAAAGTGAGAAAAAGATACGGTTGTTCTTAAAATGAGTAGGAACGGAATATATGGGCAGAATGTCTAGGATTTTTAGATTTCTTGATGAATTCTTCAAAGATTAATGTAGATCAAAAAATTTTTTAGCAATTAATAATAGGGGGATTTTATAGTGGCAAAAATAGAAAGAACAAAAAACGCAACGAGGAATATTATTTTTGGTGTTATTTTAAGAGCATACCAGATTATAGTACCTTTCTTAATGCGTACAGCCATGATTTATCTCATGGGAGTTCAGTATCTTGGATTGAACTCACTTTTTACGTCAGTTCTTCAGGTATTGAATTTGGCTGAACTGGGTGTCGGTTCCGCAATGATATATAGTATGTATAGACCAATTGCAGAGGATGATAATACAACAATTTGTGCATTGATGAAATTATACAGAACTTATTATAGGTTAATTGGATTAATTATTGCTGTTGTTGGATGTATATTAACACCATTTATTCCTAAATTAATTTCTGGTGATATTCCACAAGGAATTAATATATATATTCTTTATCTTTTAAATCTGGGGGCAACAGTGCTGTCCTATTGGCTTTTTGCATACAAGAATAGTATCCTTCAGGCACATCAACGAACAGATATAGTTAGTAAGGTTACTTTGATTACAAATACAATACAGTATGTACTTCAGTTATTTGTATTATGGATTTTTAAAAATTATTATTTATACGTTATTGTAATGCTTGTAACGCAAGCACTAACTAATATAGTAACTGCAATTATGGCAGATAAAATTTATCCTCAATTTAAACCTAAGGGCGAATTACATAAAGAAGAAATACATCAGATTAATCAGAAAATAAGGGATTTATTTACAGCTAAATTGGGCGGAGTAGTAGTTGGATCAGCTGATACTATTGTTATTTCTGCATTTCTTGGATTAACTACATTAGCAGTATATCAAAATTATTATTTCATAATGAATTCAATATGTGGATTTATAACAGTTATATTTTCTGCAATAACAGCAGGAATAGGAAACAGTTTGGTTACAGAATCTTCTGAAAAAAATTATAATGATTTCAAGAAATTTACATTTATTATTTGTTTTATTCTTTGTATTTGTTGTTGTTGTTTTGTAGGACTTTACCAACCTTTTATGAAATTATGGGTCGGAAAAAAATTTATGCTTAGTTTTAGTTTTGTTATTTTATTTTGCATTTTGTTTTATTGCCTTGAGCTTGCAATGGTATGGGCTACAGTTAAGGATGCAGCAGGTTTATGGCATTCTGATAGATTTAGACCGTTAATAGGTGCATGTGCTAATTTAATAATGAACATTGTACTTGTTCAAGTTATTGGACTTTATGGAATTATACTTTCAACGGTATTTAGTTATATATTTATTTCTATGCCATGGCTGATTCATAATTTATTTAAATTTTTATATAATGAATCGCTAAAAGTTTATTTAAAAGATTTATCAATGTATATATTAGTTGCAATACTAGCAACTACAATAACTACTATTATATGTAGGAAAATAACATTTGTAGGAATATTTGAACTTGTATTTAAAGGGATAATAAGTATTATAATTCCAGTTTCAATAGAAATTTTGTGTTACAGAAAAAAGGAAGAATTTAAGGAATCGATAAAATTGGTAAAAAAAATGTTAAAGAAAGGACAATAAAAATGGAATATAAAGTATTATCGAATGGATATAAAATCCCAAGTATATGCTTTGGAACCGATATTGTGGATTATAGGTCATCATTTTCTGATAAAACTAAACAAAAAATTAAATTTATAATTAGAACTATTTTAAGAAAAGATACTAGAAAAATTAAAAGAGATAAGGGAATTAAAGAATGTTTTGTGCATTCTTTAGAATATGGGTGCAATTTTTTCGATACTTCAAGAGCATATGGAGGATCAGAAAGAATGCTTCAAGATGTATTAAAAGGGAAAAAAAGAGACAGTTATTATGTTTGCACGAAATTAAATAATGCGGCGCAATTACAAGATATATCAGCGAGAGATATTTTAAAGCAAAGTATGGAGCAACTGGGAGTTGATTATATAGATGTATATTTATTGCATTGGCCAGTTGATGGAAAATATTTAGATTATTGGAAACAACTAGAAGAACTTTATAAAGAAGGATTAGTTAAGGCAATAGGAGTAAGTAATTGTAAAATTCATCATTTAGAAGAAATTAAAAAAATTGCAGAGATTATGCCAATGGTGGATGAAGTTGAATTACATCCTTTATTATCTGAACTTGAACTTAGAAAGTATTGTGAAGAAAATAATATTCAAATTATGGCATATTCTAGTACAGCACGTTTAGATTTTCGATTAAAAGCAAGTAGAAGAATGGAACAAGTATGTATAGAAACTGGTAAAAGTCTTTCTCAAATTATGTTGAGATGGCATATACAAAATGGAATTATTCCTATTTTTAATACATCTACATTTAATCATTTTAAAGATAATATAAATGTTTTTGATTTTAAATTATCAGATGAACAAATGAAAATAATTGATAGTATGAATATTAATGCACGAACAAGATATGATTCAGATAATTGTGAATGGGATAGATTATAGCAAATTATTGGGTACAAATTAATTAAAGATTAAAATAGAGGATAAAATAATGATAGATAATTTAAAAAAATACGAATGTACAGGATGTAAAATGTGTGCAGATGTATGTGGGAAAGAAGCAATTTCGTTTGAGACTGACGAGCAAGGATTTTGGTATCCTAAAGTAGATAAAAAATTGTGTGTAGAATGTGGGTTATGTGAGAAAAAATGTCCATCACTAAAAAATATTCCATTAAATGATAAACAACCTAAAGTATATTCTGTCTGGAGTAAGAATGATGAGGTGAGAATAACTAGTACATCAGGAGGAGCTTTTTGGGAAATTGCGGAGAAATTTTTAGATAATGGAGGAGTTGTAGCTGGAAGTAGATATAGAGAAGATTGGAAATCAGCAGAACATATAATTGCCAAAAATAAACAAGAATTATTACAAATTAAAGGTTCAAAATATTTTCAATCGGATACGGCAGGAATATATAAACAAGTTAAAAAAGAATTAGAAAAAGGGAAAAAAGTTTTATTCTGCGGAACACCTTGCCAAATAGCGGCTATAAAATCATTTTTAGGGAATGAAAATGAGAATTTGCATTGTATGGATTTTATTTGTAGAAGTATAAATTCTCCAAAGGCTTTTAAAGCATACATAGAAGAATTAGAAACAATTTATCAATCTAAAGTAGTTGAGGTACATCTTAAAAATAAAAAAAATGGATGGGAAAGTTTGGCTTCAAAAGTACGATTTGAGAATGGTGAGGAATCTATAAAAGATAAGAATGAAGATTGGTGGGTAAAGGGATTTATTTTTAATGATCTTTATACAAGAGAATCCTGTTATAAATGTAAATACAAGGTTCTTCCGAGAGTAAATGCAGATATTACTATTGGAGATTTTTGGGGAATAAAAAATCCGACTAAGACAGATTTATTTAAAGGAATTTCGGTTATGCTTTTAAATACTCAAAAAGGAAATATGCTTTTTGATTTGTGTAAGAATGCTTTTCAATATAAAGAACATAAGTTAGATGATGTTCTTCTAGGGAATCCTGCATTATTGAAGAATCCAATTAGAACTTCAAAACAAGACAAGTTTTTTGATTTATTAAAGGAACATTCATTTAGTTATAGTGTTGGAGAGTGTATCAAAAAATCAACTATTGATAAAATTAAAGATCAATTGAGAAAAATTTTGAGAAAATGCAAAAACATAGCTAAGTTAGTAATTAAATCAGATGTAGATGTGTTTAAATATGTTTATTATAATTATTTTTGCAAAAAAGTTGTAAGAACTTCTTCTTCTCATATAGTACCTCATAAAAATGCCATTCTAGATTTGCAAGGAAATGCCAAAATAATTCTTTCAGGAGATAAGGATTTAGAAATTGGAATTAATAAACTTAAGGGATCAAAAGCAGAAACATATTTGAGGATGAATGATGGGGCAGTATGGAATTGTAGTAATGGAGCAGATTTGTTTTATAATACAGTAGTGGAAATTAAACCTGATGCAGTATTTAATACAGGATATTTTTCAGCTAATGGGGGAAGTGTGATAATTGCACATAAAAATATTAATTTTGGAGAAGATGTAATGATTGGAAGGAATGTTATTGTATATGACAGTGATTTTCATACTTTATATAATAGAGATGGAAGTGCATGCAATCCACCAGAACCTGTTACTATAGAAGATCATGTTTGGCTAACATCAAATATTATTGTACAGAAAGGCGTGACGGTTGGAAAAGATAGTTTAATAACAGCTTATACAACTATTAATAAAAATGTTCCAGAGCATTCAATTTTTGGTGGATCGAGTGTTGGAAAAGTAATCAAAGAACCAGTTTCTTGGGGAAGAGAAGTATGTCCTTTAGATTAATTATGTGTAAACTTAAGTGCCCTGGGACATTAAGAAATCAGTCTATAAAGTAAATTATTGTATTGAATGAAAAATACGAAAAAATTTGAAAAATTAAGTTTCCTTTTTTGTAAAAAGAGAACTTCTATATTATGAAGGGGAGAGAATACGAATGAATACAACATTAATTATCATGGCAGCTGGAATTGGTTCTAGATTTGGAGAAGGAATCAAACAGTTAGCTCAGATGGGACCAAATGGAGAGATCATCATGGATTATTCCATTCATGATGCAAAAGAAGCAGGATTCAATAAAGTAGTCTTTATTATCCGCAAAGACATTTTCAAGGAGTTCGAGGAGATCATCGGAAACAGGATCAAAGAACAGATCGATGTTGAATATGTATTTCAGGAACTTGATGATCTGCCAGAAGGTTTTGAAGTACCAGAAGGAAGAACAAAACCATGGGGAACAGGACAAGCAGTCTTATGCTGCAAGGATGTAGTGAAAGAACCATTTGTGATCATCAATGCAGATGATTATTATGGAAAAGAAGCATTTGTGAAACTGCATGATTTCTTAGTATCCAGAGAAGACCTTGGAAGAGAATTTACCATGGGAATGGGCGGATTCATTTTAAAGAACACATTAAGTGATAATGGAACAGTAACCAGAGGAGTCAGTGTTGTCGATGAAAATGGTTTATTAAGTCAGGTACATGAGACAACAGGAATCGAAATGGGAGAAGATGGACAGATCAAATGTGACAGCGAAGAAGTACAGAAATGGATCAGTCCAGAAGATAAAGTATCCATGAACATGTGGGCAGGATATCCAGAATTTTTGGATTTCTTAGCAGAGGATTTCAAAGATTTCCTTGCGAATGTGGAAGAAGGGGATTTAAAGAGCGAATATCTGTTACCGAATATCGTGGACAAGCTATTGAAAGAAGAAAGAGCAAACGTGAAGGTGTTGGAGACACAGGATCGTTGGTTTGGAGTTACATATAAGGAAGATAAAGAGACAGTACAGGGAGCTTTTGCGGGATTGATACGAGATGGGGTTTATGCGGCGAAGCTTTGGGAGTAGAGTCGGAATGTGGCCAATGCAATTTGATTTGGAAGAATTGAGTTGTGTTGGCTGTTTGTGTTTTGCTGGAATATATTACCTGTGGAGTAGATATAAAAAATATGTTATTATTAAATCAAAAATAATATGAAACGATGAGGGAGGTTAATTTTTATGACAGACAATGTAATATTAGCTCAGGGATATGCGATAGAGATTGAGCATATGATGCGAAAAGTATTTCAATATGGCATGATGGATAGAGTAGGAATAGGCTCAGTTGCATCGAGTGATTTTATCAGACGAAACCCATTAGCAGCAGTTTTGACAACTTGTGGATACATATACGGAAAAGTAGAAAAAGATTCAAAAGACAAGATTGATAATTTTATAGAACAGACAAGATTTTATTGGAAAATAAGCTTGGATGAGTTATTATCATTTGAAAAGAATACTAAAAACGTTGGAACATCAACTATGGAATTAGATTACAAAGATGGGAAAGAGGCATTAGAGGATATAATAAAAAAATTTGAGAAAATATGTAAATTAAATGAAGAATGATAAGAAATTAGTGATTTTATAAGATGAAAATGAATAATAGATGTAAGTTTTGATAGTAAGAGCGTAAGTATTCGTAGACATTAATAATTTCTTATAGGGAGGATATGATTAGCATGTTGAGCAGAGATGATATGATATCAGTAGAAAGTTATGGATGGCATAAAGGCTTTTATAATGATAATAATTTTTCTGATTCATTGAGACGTATAAGTTACGGCGATTTTTTTGAATATCCAGATGATCCTGAATTTCCATATGATTCAGCACATGAATTGTTGAGAGGTTCTTGCCATCATTTTGCACTGAGTTTAAACAAAGTCTTGGGATACAGTGCATATATAATTGAAGGAAATAACAAAAGAAGCTTTCATGCATTTTGTCAGATTTACAAAAATAATCAATGTTTTTATGTAGATGCAAGAGGAATAACTTCAAGTTTTGATGAATTTATGCTTGTGGCAAGTGAATTTGTAAATGACGAATATACAATAAGAGCTATTGAAAGTGAAGACATTGAAGAGTGGAAGAATGCTAGTAATTATCACAATGAAGCTTTGGTATTTGCTGAAGCTGTAATCGGAAAGTTTAAAGAGTGCTATGTTTTATCAAACAAGATCCCAAATAAAATAATTTATTAAATAGGTGTAGCATCTAGGTGTCTGCAAACTTAAGTGCAGCACATTAGTGCTTAGTTTGCTTAAGGAATTGGAAAATTAGGAAAAAACTGACAAATTCATTTGCGGCTAAATTGCTCAACAAAATAAGGTAAACACACCATAGCGTACCTTTTTAGATTAAACTTTGTTTGCTATCATTATCCTATACAAAGTATAAAAAGTCAAAAAAGTTAAGTACTTAACTTTTTGTACTATCAAGGAGCTTCCTGTATAATTCAAATATAGGGAATTCCAAGAAAGATGGTTGAGAAAAAATACCTCAGTGTAAAATAAGATTACTGACTTTGCGGGTTAGTAATCTTATTGAACAGAGAGGTATCTGAAATGAAGTATAACACACAGAACGCAAAAATTGAATCTATTACAGAAAAAACATTGATTGTTGGAATTGATGTAGGAAGTGAAACACACTATGCAAGAGCATTCGACTGGCGTAAGTATGAAGTATTCAAAAAAGCTATTGGAATTTAGTAATAATGAAGCTGGATTTGCGACAGTTAAAGCATGGATGGAGGAAGTGGAAGAGAAACATGGAAAAGATGTTGTGATTCCTGGAATTGAGCTAACAGGACATTATTGGTTCAATCTTGGAGCGTACATGCAGGACAACGGAATGAAACCAGTTCATGTGAATCCACATCATGTGAGAAAGTCAAAAGAGCTGGATGATAATGAACTTAAGTGCCCGAAGATTTTATGAAATCTGCAATGAGGAACAAAAGAATGGTAAAAATTATGAATGTTTCGAAAGAAACTGATAAATTAGAGGTTAGAAAAAGAATAAACAAGTTAATTTCAAGTGCAAGAAAAAATGCAAAACCAAAAGTCTGTGAATTATGTGGTAAAGAAAAAACAAGTTTTTGTAACTCACATTCTGTTCCACAAATGTCACTAAGACCAATTGCGGATAATGGAGTTGTTTTACATGCATCTGCAGCATTAGGATTTGATAAAGATATTATTAATATTGAAAACGGAATTAAGAAATCTGGAACATTCAGGTATATATGCAACGACTGTGATGGTTCTTTTTTTCAAGACTACGAAAATCCTAGTAATATTCTTAAAGTTCCAACTGATAAAATGTTAGGTGAAATAGCTGTGAAAAATTTTTTACTTCAGATGAGTAAAAGAAGTGATGAAATAGAATTGTGGAATATTATACAACAAGATATGAATGCATTCGAAAATTTTGATGATGGGATAAATATCAAAGAAATGGACTTTTCTGAGTTTAGATCAGAGGTGAAGTTTCATAAAAATATTGTTGATAATAAAGAAGTTGGTTGCTATCAAATATTAGTGTGGAAAGTTCTTCCATATGTTGTACCAATAGCTATGCAGAGTGCAATTGCAGTTGATAAAGACATGGAAGGAAATGAAATTAACAATATTTATAATATGGATGCCAATGTAAGGATGCAGTATTTACATTTGGCAATTCTACCAGTCGAAGAATCAAGTGTCATAATAGCTTTTTATCATAAGCGTGATAGGTTATATAGAAAATTGAGACATCAGATAAACTCTATTTCAGAAAACGAGATGTTAAAATATATTAATTATTTAGTGTTTAAATATACAGAGAATTATTATATATCCAAGAAAATTGAAAATGAGATCAATACAAATGAAAATTTACAGAAGTTAGCCCAAGAAATTGACGATAAGCCTAATTTGGGCATGTTGGGAGTGAATAATTTATGGGGAATTGATTATAAACCAGTTAATAAAAATGAAATTCCTAATTTTTTGTCTCCAGAATGGTCTGTGCTCGCAGGAACTTAAGGGAAAATCTGATAATTTAGACCAATAAACAGAACGTGAATGACTTAAGTACCCGCAGATATTAATAATTTCTTAAGAGGAGAGATTGTAGGTGATAAGTGAACTACAAAATATATTTAATAATAGAGAGATTGCCATTGGTATATGGGTTGCATTTGTTGCTATAATATCTATCTTTACAAAACCTGTAAAACAGTTTTTGAAATCTGTCATTCCAATACTATTTTGTCGCAAATTTGTTATTTTTTATATCGTATTTTTATTTTATTTAGGATTAGTAATATGTTTATTGTATGATATAGGATTTTGGTCTATAGCATTACTGAAAGATACAATTTTTTGGGTTATATTTGTCGAACTACCTTTATTTATTAAGACCATTCAAAAAGCTAAAGATAATCATTTCTTTATAGAACTGATAAAAGATAATTTAGCGATAGCTGCAATTATTGAATTTGTCATAAATTTTTGGACTTTAAGTTTGGTTATAGAAATCATCATTGTTCCAATAATTGTGTTTATTTGCCTTTTATACGTATTAGCTGTGCGAGAGCAGAAATATTTGAAAGTTAAACAATTTTTTGATTGGATGTTTGTTATTATTGGTCTTTTTTGTATTATCAATACAGGTAAGCATTTATATGATAATCCTATGGCCTTTTTTAATTTAAGTACATTGCAAGAATTCTTGCTACCATTATTACTACTCTTACTTAATCTTCCCGTAATCTATGGATTGGCATTATACAATACTTACGAACAAGTATTTATAAGAGTTAAAGGGGAAAAAGACGAGATTATTAAAATGAAATGGAGTATTATAAAGTTTTCTGGGGTTTACTTGTCTAAAATTACAGCTATACGAAACAATCTACAGTATACGACTATAATAAGTTTAACTGACAATGATATGAAAGAAAATTTGAAAAAACTCGAAAATAGATTATCAATGCGAATTGGAGATAATTACATGAAAAGAGCAAATTATTATATTATAGGGTGCATTATAGGTTTTCTAATTTCTATATTTGGAATTATAATATGCAATTCACAAGTTTCTTTAAAAGATATTATCACATTTAATTTCACTTTGAATATTCCACGGATAAAAGAGATAATTACCTATATTTGTTCTACAGGTGTCGTTTTTTCTTTCTGTTTTTTTATCTATTCTTGTGGATTTAGAAAAAAGAAAAACGAAGAAATATCGCAGGTAAAAAAGTATGCTTTACATAGTTTGCTGTATCTTATCAAAAGGCAATATGATAGGCTTCAAGAGTTTCCACCTATTGATAAGCCTAAAGAGCTTTTTGCAAAATACATAACAAATGTTTATGAGTTAAAAATAGAATGTGATAAAGATATTGTTTCTTTTGAAAATTTATTTACTTCAAGGGAGTTCTATGTAATAAAACAACTACATAGATCAGTTTCTGAAGTCATTTCCAACATTGGAATAGATGAAACAGAAATTAAACAATATAATGAGGAACAATTTAATAGTTATTATTTGAAAAAGGAATCTAATGCACCACAAAATGAACAAATAAATGTATTTATTCACGAAATTCAGAAGGGTATAGAAGAGTATTCTGAACAAATAAAGTTGTGTGTTGAAGAATTTAAACATTATTTTTAAAGAAACTTAATTTCATGTTGCCTGCTCAAAAGCACGAATTACTGTTTACCACTTTTATGGGAACGATCTCACAACTAAATCAGACGATCCGTGTGCAGACGGAGATGATCAAAGATCTTCGAAAAACGATCGAAGAACATCATGCATCCGATGAAAAGAAGGATCAGATTATTTCCAACCTGCAGGCAGAAAGTAAACGGTAAATCAGTGTTCTCTACAAAATCCTAAAATAATCTGAGATAATTAA
>CAJMRU010000017.1 GCA_905215845.1 uncultured bacterium | reverse complement strand
TTTTTTAGTTACTTCTTGAATAGTTGTTCCTGTCATTTCGACTGTTTCTTCTAAGGCTTTTAGATAGCTATAACCTTTTTTTCCATATCTTCTTAAAATGTATGACATATATTCTATAAATGGATATTTCATATCTTTTATTACATCTATTTTACTAATTTTATTATTAAAATTAGTAAAGTTTTGTTCAGACTTTGACTTGTTTTCTATTAGTCTTTCGACTATATTTTCTGCTTTATATTTTTGAATTTGACTATTATATATTTTTTCACTTATTTCTCTTATATTTTCAATTATTGCTATTTGCAGGAAAACTCCTATATTCCATATTTCTTCCATACTTAATGTTTTTTTACTTTGATAGCTTTTTAAATAATCTTCTAAATCTCTTTTTTCTATTTTATTATCTGTATATGCTACTATTTCTGAAGCTAATACATATATTCTTGCATAGCCTTTATATTTTCCATTTCCTATTCCTAAAAAATTAACATATTTTTTTAATGTTAATTCTTTTTGAATCTGCTTTACTGTTTCTTCTATAATATAAAAATTGTCTAACAACCATTCTCCTGCTGGATGAATGCTTATTCCTATTTTTAAATGTTCATTTAATAAATTATATACTGTTTTAATAACCTCATAGCTTTCGATTAGATGTGGTATAGGATATGTTTCTTTTTTAGAATTATTTACTAAATTATGGTTTGATGCAATTTTTTGTAAATAATTTTCTAATTGTACTTTATTTAATAAAGTTCCATCTATTTTTAATATTTTATCTACTTTCAAAAAACTTCCACTCCTTGCCAATATGTTTTATACATATTGTTTGCAAGGAGTGGAAGTTTTATGCATTTTTAGTTAAATTATCTACCTTCATCTTCTATTGATGCAACTTTTTTGCTTTCATTTTCTTTTTCTCTTCTTAAATCTGATTTTGTTGTTCTGTTTAATTTTATTTTTCCTTTTTCATTTCTAGTAATTTCTGAGGAAGCAAATCTTTCAGTTAAATAAAGGCTTTTATCAAACTTTTGTAATATTTCATCTCTATTATTAATTTTATTGTCATACCCATTATTAGCAGTCTGTAAATTTGCAATTGTTTCAATAAAATTACCTATTTCTATATCATAGTCTTTGCCTTCAATTAGCCCCTCTATTATTTCTCCACCATTGTTGACTCTATATATAATTGTATCAGTATTATCTGTCCTTGGCTCTACTCTAAGTTCTTCAGATATATTTAATGAATTTTTAAGTTTATCCTTAATTATTTCTAACTCAAAATTTTCTATTCTTTGTCCTAATTTTTGTATATCTTCTCTAGATAAATCTTCTTGGCTTAATAATTGTAATTTTATATTATTCAATTCATCTATGTTGCCTTGCTCTAATCCCAATTCCTCTAATGTCTTTCCACCTTTTAGTGCTTCTTCTATAGTAACTGGTTTTAAATTATAATCATAATATTTTTTTGCACCATATGAACCAAATGCTAAAGCACCTGCTGTTAATATTAATGATATTCTTTTTCTTCTTTGCTTAGCCTTTTTCTTTTGTAAAGCTATCCTTTTATCTCTAGCTTTGTATTTTTCTTGTTTTAATATTTCTTTTTCTCTTTCTAATTTTTTTGTTCTTCCAGCACTTATATCTATTAATTTTAATTCGCCATTTCTTGATATCTCATCTTTAAATTGTTCTCTTCTTGATTTTTCTTCCATACCCAATACCTCCCTTGTGTATACTTCACATTTATATTATACCACTTATTTCATAAAAAAGCAAAATTTTATTTTTTCACTCCTATTTTTTGACATTTTTTTCTTTTTTCTCATACTATATATTAACAACTATTTGTTGTTAGAAAGGATGGATAAATAATGGATTTAGAAAATAAAAAACCTTGTTGCCCAATTTTAGATGTTGATGGTGTTATATCAGGAGGTAAACAATTTGACTTAGATATCACTTTACCAGAAGATAATAGAGATGTAATATATGGAGTTGTAAAAAATTGTTTTAAAGAGCCTGTATGTGATGCAGTTGTAGAATTAGTTGAAATAGTATATGACTGTGGTAAAAAAGACAGACGTCCTATCGGTCATACTTTTACAGATAAAGAAGGAGAATTCGTATTTGGACCACTTTGTCCTGGTAAACAATATGCTCTTCAAATTTGGGTAAATGATACTAATAGAATGAAAATATGTGCAAAATGCCATCATGAAGGAAAATGCTTAAAAGGTTCTAAACATGATAAATGTGATTGTTATATAGAATGTGATAATCATTGTTGCAAAGAAGAAAAAGAAACAAATTTTGACGAATGCAAATGTGAAAAATAAAAATATGTAAAGAGGCTGACCTAGAATATAAAAAATATTTCTGGGTCAGCCCCAAAGCAAAATTACACAATCCCCATTTTCTTAACTAATTGTTTTCCTTTTTTCATCATTTTCTTTCTATTCATCATTCCACTTTCAGCATACATCATAACTAAACCTGTTGTTATTAATCCGCCTATCATAACACCTTTTACAAATTTCATAAAACTCTACTCCCTTTCTTTAATTTAATTCTAATACAGTTAAAATATCTATTCAACGATATTTTTTACATTTTCTTTATTATTTGTATTTTTTTCTTTTTTATTCAACTTAAAAATGGTATATATTTCATGAATTGCAATTACTAATAGAAATACTCCAAAACATTTTTTTAACAAAGCTACTTGTATATGTGTAGAGATTTTTGCTCCTATTATTGCTCCTAAAATCCCAAAAATTGAAATAATTGTTGCCGTTTTTAATTCTATATTTTTATTTTTTAAATTAATAATTATTGCTATTATTGATGTTGGTATAAAAAATATTAAATTTGTTGCTTGTGCTATATGTTGCTCTATTCCTAGAATAAAAGTTAAAAGTACAATTAATATAGTACCTCCTCCCATACCTGTTCCACTTACTATTCCTGAAATAAAACCTATAATTATTTCAACCATTAAATATAACCTTTCTTTTTATTAAGATTTAACTAATCTTTTAACCAAAAATCATTTTTGTACTGGCATAAACTAAAAATATTGTAAATGCTATTTTCAATATCTTTGTTGGCAATTTTTTTAATAATTTCGCTCCTATATATCCTCCCATTGTGCCTCCAATAGCACACAATATCGCAATTTTCCAGTCTATATAATTACTTTTATAGTAAAAAATACTACTAGTTATAACCATTGGTAATATACACAAAATTGTTGTTCCTCTAGCTTTTGAATCTTCAAAATTCATTAAATATACCAATGCTGGAACTAATATCATTCCCCCTCCTGTTGAAAACAATCCACTTACAATTCCTGCTAATAAACCTATTAAAATTTTTTTCCACATAATAAAAACCTACTTTATTGTAGGTTTTACTTTTTTCCTATATTTTATACACTTTTTTTGCTTTTTATGTTTTCAAACATTTCTTCCGCAACAATTGTAAGGCTTTTATCACATTTTAGCATTTGATTTATTACTATAGTTTGTAAATATTCATCTTCAATATTTTCAGCTATATCTAAAAATTTTTGTAATTCAAATAGATATTTTTCGTTAGTATATTTCCAATTTTCTTCTGTTTCTTTTTTTATTAGTTCAAATAATTTTTTCATTTTCGCCTCCATTCTTTTGTCTTCTTAATTTTATTTTAGTATTATACCCAATTATGACAGAAAAAATGACATTTTTTTATCAAATGCCATTTTTTATTTATAAAGTTATATTTTGACGTTTTATGTAAGATTTTTATTTACAAAGTCATATTTTAGAATTTTATGTATAATTTTGATTTATAAGTTAATCTTTTTATGTACTGTCTTGTTTTATAATGTTATATTTTCATTAATGATTTTTGTCTCCGACCCCAAAATCACAAAAATCATTTTCATCTTTTATATAATATTTCGTATCAACCATCTTATCTGGTAAATATTGTTGTTCAACATAATGTCCAGGAAAATCATGAGGATATAAATATCCCTCATTATATCCAAGTTCTCGCATTTTTTCTATTGGTGCATTTCTTATATGCATTGGTATTTCACCTGTATCTTTTGTTTTTACATCTTCTAATGCTTTATTTATGGCCATATATGTTGCATTTGATTTTTTTGATAAAGCTACATATACTGCCGCTTCTGATAATAAAATTCTTGCTTCTGGCATTCCGACCATATGAACTGCTTGCATTGCTGCATTTGCAACTACTAATGCATTTGGATTTGCTAGTCCCACATCTTCTGATGCACATATTACTATTCTTCTTGCTAAAAACATTGGATCTTCTCCTCCATTTAAAGCTCTTGCTAAATAAAACACAGTTGCATCAGGGTCTGAACCTCTCATAGATTTTATAAATGCACTTATATTATCATAATGTGTATCTCCGTTTTTATCAAAAATTGCTTTTCTATCTTGCACACTATTTTTTATAATTTCATCAGTAATTTTTATATACCCATCTGAATCCATTTTTGTTGTTAAAACTGCAATTTCTAAACCATTTAATGCTGTTCTTACATCTCCATTAGATATTATTGCTAATTTTTTTAAAGTTTCATCTTCTATTTTTATATTATATTCACCTAATCCATTTTTACTTTCTAATGCTCTTTTTAATATACTAAATATATTTTCTTGTGTTAATGGTTCTAGTTTTATTACCATTGACCTAGATATTAAAGCCTTATTTACTTCAAAATATGGATTTTCAGTTGTTGCTCCTATTAATATTATAGTTCCATTTTCTACAAATGGAAGTAATGCATCTTGTTGTAATTTATTAAATCTATGAATCTCGTCAATAAATAATATACTTTTTCCAATTGGATTTATCATAAAATTTTTTGTTTCTTCTATTACTTTTTTTATATCTGCAACTCCTGAAGTAACAGCATTTATTTTATAGAACTTATATTTAGTTGTTTCACTTATAACTCTAGCCAATGAAGTCTTCCCACATCCTGGTGGTCCAAATAATATTATACTTGATAATCTATCCGCTTTAATTGTTCTGTATAATATTTTGTCTTTTCCTAAAACATGTTCTTGGCCCACATAGTCATCTAATATTTTTGGTCTCATTCTAAAAGCTAATGGTTCATTACTGTTCATAACTTTGCTTCTCCACTTCTTTTTCTGTATTATCTTTATGCTAAAATTGTTAACCCTTTTCTTATTAATTCTTCTGTACTTAATCCTGTTTTATCAATTTTCATAAATGCTTTTTCTATTTCTTTTTTGTTATATCCTAAAACTTGTAAAGCTGATATAGCTTCTTGTACTTTATTATCATCTATTACTGCTGCTTTTATTTGTAAATCATTTGTTTTTGATATATTTTCTTCTTTTTTCAATTTATCTTTTAATTCTAATATAATCCTTTGAGCAGATTTTGGACCAATTCCAGGTATTCTTGTTAATGTTGCTACATCATCTGAAATTACTGATAAAGCAAATTCTGATGGACTACAAACAGCTAACATTGTCAAAGCTGTTTTTGCTCCCACTCCACTAACTGATAGCAATAACTCAAACATCCTAAGTTCTTCATTTGTATTAAATCCATATATACTTATATCATCTTCTCTTACCCTGTAATATGTATATACTTTTACTTTATCTCCAATATTTCCTAATTTCTCCATTCCAATAGATGACATAAATACCTTGTAACCTAATCCACCTACATCAATTACTACATATTCTGTCATTTTCATTTCTAGTGTTCCCTTAATATATGCTAACATTCCTTTACCTACCCATCTTTCTAAATGAAGGACATCTTATTGATATCTTCATTCTTTTTAATTTCATGTTTATTAACTAGCCTCTTTAATAAGTATCTTTAAACATAACAAAATAAAAGTCAATTTTTATTTTAAAAATAAACTTATTTTCAATTTGTATTATGTCCCCAAAATATTTCATAGTGTTTCCTATTATACATTAAATAAGTATGTTGCCTCTAAATCAGCTTCGTGTGTTAATAATGCAATTGGATATTTTTTATATGATGCACCTATTGCATTATACAATTCTTTGGGTTCTGTATATCCCATATGCCAACGTATAGCATATTTCTCTTCTGGTGTTAATTTTATATATTCTGTTATCATCATTACTGATTTTTCACCATGTCCATATGGTATTGTGTCATCTATTGTATAATATGGTACCTTTTCCCATACTCCTAATGCATTTTTTGCATTTCTATAATCTACCTTATAAAAATTTGTTTTACATATATCATGTAATAGTCCTATAAGTATTATTGACTCTTCTGGTATATCTATTTCTGTTATACAATTTTCAACTTTGTGTTTTAGTATTTCATATACTTTTAAACTATGTTCTACTAAACCTCCTTCAAAGTCACCATGAAATCTTGTACTTGCTGGTGCTTTAAAAAAGTCTGATTTTTCTAAAAAGCTGATTAGTTCTTCTATCCCTTCTCTTTTTACTTGCATTAATAAATTTAAAAATTCTTCTTTCATTTTCCTACTCCATTTTTTATTTTTTCTTATTATATATATTAAAATTATAAATGTCAAGGTTTTATCAAACTTTTGTTTAGTTGCTTAGAGGTTATATTTATGTTATACTTTTAATGTTACCATAAATATGTTTGCATTATGAGGAGGATTTTATGACAGAAAAAAAGAAAGCAAAATTAGCTGAACTGATTTATCAACGAACACACAAAAAAGTAAATATGAATTTAATAACTGAACTTCCCAATGATGGTTTAAGTTCAAAAATTTCAAAAGTTTATGCTGTTAGATGTGAAAACTCTATTATCATTGTTGTTTTACACAATTTAGCAAAAGAATCTGTCTACGAAATCTAAAAATAAAGTAGATACTTAAGTAAAATTTTTACTTTAAGTATCTACTTTATTTTATCTTTTATTCCAGTTTTTTATTCTGTTCATTGCTTCTATTGTATTTTCTCTAGTTCCAAAAGCTGTTAGTCTAAAATAACCTTCTCCACTAGGCCCAAAACCACTTCCTGGTGTTCCTACAATATTTACTTCTTCTAGCAATTTATCAAAAAATTCCCATGATGACATATTTTCTGGAACTCTAAGCCATACATATGGTGAATTTACTCCACCATATACTGTAAATTTTGCTTCTTCTAAACCTTGTTTTATTATTTTTGCATTTTCCATGTAATAATTAATATTCTCTTTTATCTCTTCTTTTCCTTTCTCTGAAAAAGTTGCTTCTGCTCCTTTCTGAACTATATATGATACCCCATTAAATTTAGTACAAGTTCTTCTATTCCACAGTTTATTTATTTCATATTCTTTTCCATCTTTACTAAATCCTTTTAACTCTTTTGGTATTACTACATATGCACATCTTACACCTGTAAATCCTGCATTTTTTGAAAAGCTTTTAAATTCTATCGCAACATTTTTCGCCCCCTCTATTTCATATATGCTATGAGGTATATTTTCTTCTGTTATAAATGCTTCATATGCTGAATCATATAATATAATTGAATTATTTTTGTTTGCATAATCTACCCATTTTTTTAATTCTTCCTTTGATAATACTGTTCCTGTAGGATTATTTGGAAAACATAAATATATCATATCAACTTTTTCTTTTGGCAATTCTGGTTTGAAATCATTTTCTTCCGTTACTGGCAAATATACAATATTTTCATATTTACTAGTTTTAGTATCAAATTTCCCACTTCTTCCTGACATTACATTTGTATCTAAATATACTGGATAAACTGGGTCTGTTATTGCTACTTTATTATCTTCTGAAAATATATCTACTATATTTCCACAATCACATTTAGCTCCATCTGATATAAATATCTCGTCTTTTTTTATATCAATTCCTCTTTTTCTATAATCATTTTCTACTATTGCTTCTCTTAAAAACTCATATCCTTGTTCTGGCCCATATCCTTTAAATCCTTTTTTTGTTACAATTTCATCAATAGCTTTATGCATTGCTTCGACACAAGCTGGAACTATTGGTCTTGTTACATCTCCTATTCCTAGTTTTATTATATTTTTATTAGGATTATTTTCCACATATTTAGCTACCTTTTTTGCTATTGTGGAAAATAAATAACTTTCTTGGAGATTTAAAAAATTTTCATTTATATAACTCATGTTTTCAACTCCTTATATTCAAATTATCAGATTTACTTTAATAAATACTATTTTAATTTTAATCAAATATATCATTTTTTCATTATATTTAGTATCTATCTTAGCAGCTCTCCTTCATAAACAGTAACTGCTGGTCCTGTCATATATATATGATTATCTTCCTTATTCCATTCTATTTCTAAAATTCCTCCTAACAGCTCTACTGTTACCTTTCTTTCAATTAAATTATTTATAATTCCAGCTACAACACTAGCACAAGCTCCTGTTCCACAAGCTAAGGTTTCTCCTGCGCCTCTTTCCCATACTCTCATTTTTATATATTCTTTGTTAACAATTTCTATAAATTCCACATTAGTTTTTTTAGGGAATCTCTCATTTACTTCAATTTTACTTCCATACTTTTCTACTTCAAAGTTTTCTACATTCTCTATAAAAGTTATAGCATGTGGATTTCCCATTGATACACATGTAAAATCAAATCCTATCTTTTCTATTTTTAATTTTAAATTTTGCATCATTTTTTCACTTGAAACTACCGGAATTTTTTCTGCTTCAAGTATTGGTTCTCCCATGTCTACTCTAACTGTGTCAACCTTTCCTTCTTTTAAATTTAATCTTAATTCTTTTACTCCAGCTAGAGTTTCAATTCTTAATATCGTTTTATTTGTAAGTCCTTTATCATAAACAAACTTCCCTACACAACGAATTCCATTTCCGCACATTTCGGCTTCGCTTCCATCTGAATTGAACATCCTCATTCTGAAATCTGCAATTTCACTACTGCAAATTAGAATTAATCCATCTGAGCCTATTCCAAAATGTCTGTTACTAATAATTTGAGCTAGAGATGATTCATTTTCTATTTTTTGATTTATTGCATCAATATAGACATAATCATTCCCTAGCCCTTGCATTTTTGTAAATTTAATCATTTTTATTCACCTCTTTAAGGTAATACTAAGTAGAAAACTATAATTATATTTTTCTACTTAGCATTTTATCATATAATATTTTTTTTGTAAATCGTTAATTAGCATAATATTTTATAAAAAACTTCACCAACTTCTAGCATTTTTACAACTACAAAATACTATAGCACCAACACCAGACGAAACGAACCATACTCACTAACATGACCTTTAACATTACTAAAATAGAATATCCCCGCTCTAGAATCACTACAATTTCCCCCTCTATAGAAGAACGGTGCCGCATTAGGAAAATATGTATATGAATTAAACCAGGAACCTGTTTCATGTGAATATGATAGCGATGTTTCATAGACTGCATCACCTTTATTCTTCTTTCCCGCTGTTTCATAATCTTTTGATTGATTTTTTTCTGAACTATATACTGTTTTATATTTTGTACTTGTTGCTCTCTCTATTTGTGTTGCTCCATATAAATCTCCTTCATTTGTTCCTGCGTACGTTACTAGATTTTCATCACCATTATTTACATATGCTGCAGGTCTTTCCCATGCTCCTCCATTTAAATCATATACTCCTGTTGCATTATGTGTTGTTGATTGCATTTTATTTGTTGTATATATTTGTTCTGCTATATTTGTTCCTCCTGTATAGTATGAAGAATTTTTATTTTGTTCTACTTTTAATTTATTTGTCCCATATTTACTATGAGCCAAATATACGATTACTCCCCATTCACTATTTTTTGCCATATGACTATTCAAATTTACATTTTCTCCATAAGTTGCTTCCATCCCTGCTTTATATTGTTGATTTATTGTCATATTTCTTAAACTTTGTACTCCCGGTTTTACACTTACTTTACTTGCATCTCCATTACTATATGTCCCTGTTGCTTCAAATTTTCCTACCCATATTCCTGCTAGTTCTCCAAATCCTCCTCCTGCTTCTGCATTAGCTGTAAATGCTGGATGCACTAACCATTTTGTTTTTCCTGCCTCTGGATCTTCTATATTTGTTGTTATTTCTCCTATTTCTCCATTTAAAAAATTATTACTTGTATCTACAAATGCTACCTCTATTGTTCCTGCTTGGTTTGTATGGTATCCTTCTGTTATTTTATATGCATATCTTGGTATCCATACCCACATACTTCCATCTACTGTCATTGCATTTGCCCATTTACTTCCAGATTGCTCGCTAGTATTTGCACCTGGACCTGTATATTTTATTGGTGTCATTTCCCCTTTCAAGACTGGTTCATTAACATTTACATTTTCTTTATTATTTTCCAAATCATTATAACTATACCATTCTGGATCCCTTTTGTTTGTAGCAGTCCACAATTCTGGTGCATTTGGTTTCTTTTCAAAAATAGGAACTTCTACTTTATCAATATTTTCATCATCAGTATAAAAAATCTTTATTGTGTCATTATCTTTTACTTGTATTCCTTCTGAGTAAAAAATATTATGACTTTTTTCATTTATAATATACAAATCTTTTAATTTATTTACATCTATATATTCTTGTTTCTTTACTCTTTCATAATCTTTTCCAAAATTTAAAGTCACACCATCTAACCTATCTAAATCAAGTACATAAAATTTTTCTCCATCATTTGCACCTATCACTCCCGCATCTTTTAAATGTGATACTGCTGTATACTCTACTTTTGCTGGAATTGTTCCATATTCTTTATAGTATGATGCTACTTTGTCTCTCAAGTTTGAAACATCATTGTACATACTTGTAAGTCTCTTTATGTATATATTATCATTAGCATTATATATCAATATACTTGACACTATTAATAATATTATTACTGTTATCGTTAGTGCTACTAATGTCACACCTCTTTCAGATTTTATCTTTTGCATTTTTTCACCTTCCACTATTTTTTATTAT
>CAJMRU010000016.1 GCA_905215845.1 uncultured bacterium | reverse complement strand
AATATAAAATTTTAAAATTCACAAAATAATTATATAAAATAAATTTTTAAAACCATTGACAAAACTATTGATTACTATATAATGTATCTAACAAAAGAAAAGGAGGAATTTTTATGCCAAATGAAACTAATATTGACGAGGAAGTAAAAGTAAAGAAAATGATAAATGATTTAGTAGAAAAAGCTAAAATAGCATCAAAGCAATATTTAGAATTAAATCAAGAACAAGTAAACAATATTGTTAAAGCTATGTCAATGGCTGGACTAGAACATCATATGGAATTAGCTAAAATGGCAGTAGAAGAAACACAAAGAGGAATATATGAAGATAAAATAACAAAGAATATGTTCGCAACTGAATATATATATCATAGTATTAAATATGAAAAAACAGTTGGTATAATAGATGAAAATGAAGAAGATGAATATGTAGAAATTGCAGAACCAGTAGGAATAATTGCAGGAGTAACACCAGTAACAAATCCAACATCTACAACAATGTTTAAATCAATTATTTCAGCAAAAACTAGAAATGTAATTATATTCGGATTCCACCCATCAGCACAAAAATGTAGTAGTGAAGCAGCAAGAATTTTAAGAGATGCAGCAGTTAAAGCAGGAGCACCAGAAAATTGCATATTATGGGTAGAAGAACCATCAGTATTAGCAACAAAAATGTTAATGAATCATCCTGATGTAAATTTAATATTAGCAACAGGAGGGACAGGAATGGTTCGTTCAGCATATTCTTGTGGAAAACCTGCATTAGGTGTAGGACCAGGAAATGTACCTTGCTATATAAATAAAACAGCAAAATTAAAAACATCAGTAAATGACTTAGTAATGTCAAAATCATTTGATAATGGAATGATTTGTGCTTCAGAACAAGCTGTTTTAGTTGATAGAGATATTTATCAAGAATTTGAAAGATTAATGAAAGAATCAGGATGCTATTTTGTAAATGAGGAAGAAAAACAAAAATTAGCAAATAGTATGTTTGAATATACAGAAGAATATGGATATAAATTAAAATCACATGTTCCTGGACAATATCCATATATGATAGCAAGAGAAGCTGGTTTTGAAGTTCCAGAAGATACTAAAGTTTTAGTAGTATATGAAGAAGGAATAGGTGAAGAATATCCATTTTCAAAAGAAAAATTAAGCCCTGTACTAACATATTATATAGTAGAAAACGAAGAAGACGGAATTGAAAAATCTGAAAAATTAATTGAATTTGGAGGATTAGGACATTCTGCTGTTATTCATGCTGAAGATAAAGAAACTATATTAAAATTTTCAAAAACAATGAAAGCAGGAAGAATTATAGTAAATTCACCATCTACACATGGTGCAATTGGAGATATATATAATACAAATATGCCATCATTAACACTTGGATGTGGGTCTTTTGGAGGAAACTCTACAACTGCTAATGTATCATCAGTTAATTTAATAAATATAAAAAGAGTGGCAAATAGGAGGGTAAATATGCAATGGTTTAAAGTTCCAGAAAAAATATATTTTGAATCAGGCTCAATAGCATACCTAGAAAAAATGCCTAATATAGAAAGAGCTTTTATAGTAACAGATGAAGGAATGGTAAAATTAGGATATGTAGATAAAATTTTATATCATTTAAGAAATAGACATCAATATGTTCATTCTGAAATATTTAGTAGTGTAGAACCAGACCCATCTTTTGATACTATAATGAAAGGTGTAGAAGCAATGAAAGCTTTTAAACCAGATGTAATTATAGCATTAGGAGGGGGAAGCCCAATAGATGCTGCAAAAGGAATGTGGTTATTTTATGAACATGAAGATGCAGATCCAGAAGGATTAAAATTAAAATTCATGGATATTAGAAAAAGAACATATAAATTTCCAAAACTAGGAACTAAGTGCCAAATGGTAGCAATACCAACAACATCAGGAACAGGTTCAGAAGTTACATCATTTGCTGTAATAACAGATAAAGAAAAAAATAAAAAATATCCATTAGCAGATTATGAGCTAACACCTGATGTAGCAATAGTAGACCCTGACTTAGTAATGAGTCTGCCAAAGACTGTAACAGCAGATACTGGAATGGATGTGCTAACACATGCATTAGAAGCATATGTGTCAAATATGGCATCAGATTACACAGATGGTTTATCTGAGAAAGCAATAGAACTAGTATTTGAGTATCTAGAAAAAGCATATAATAATGGAAATGATAAAAAGGCTCGTGAAAAAATGCATAATGCAAGTACAATAGCAGGAATGGCATTCACAAATGCATTCTTAGGAGTAAATCATTCAATAGCACATAAGATAGGAGCAGAATTCCATTTACCACATGGAAGAATAAATGCAATCTTATTACCATATGTAGTAAGATATAATTCAAGCAAACCAAGTAAATTTGTATCATTCCCTAAATATGAATACTTTATTGCAGATCAAAAATATGCACAAATTGCTAAAAAAGTTGGACTAAAAGCAGATACAATAGAAGAAGGAGTAAATAGCTTAATTGAAAAAATAAAAGAATTAAATGATATTTTAAATATTCCAAAATCATTTAAAGATGCAGGAATAGATGAACAAGAATTTTTAGCAAAAGTAGATATGTTAGCAGATAGAGCATTTGAAGACCAATGTACTACTGCAAATCCAAGAGTTCCACTAGTTAGTGAAATTAAACAAATAATGCTAGATAGCTATTATGGAAGATAAAAATAAGGGACTAACTCAAAGAATATATATTTTAAATTCTAGAGAAGTCCCTTTTTTATTATATAGGAAAAATCAGCTTTTATCTGACCCTATATAAGATTTTTCCGTATACAACAAGTAAAAGTTACATTTAAAAAGACCCACGATAGCCATTCTAGTGTAGCTTCTCTAATTTTCTTATTTTATAATCAACATTATGAGAACTTTAGTTTCAAGATTCTTTGCTATTTTTGTGTTTTATATTGTTATAAATCTTTTTCAATCATATTTAAAGAATTTTTTTGAATTTAATTATGCATATATAATTTAATATTAGTTAAATAAAGTTTTTGAAATTTATTGATTTTAAGCCATTAATTATGTTAATATATATAGTATTAAAAAATTATTCGAATTGACTTTTAAGGAAGGGAAGAAATAAATATGAAAGAAATATTTCAAAAATTTACTAATAGAAAAACAATTCAAGATGAAAAAGTAAAAAAAATAGTAGGAAACATAGAAGAAAAGTTTAATAAAGCTGAAGGGGAAGAAGTAGCAACAAAACAAGCAGTTGAAGAAGCTCTGCGAAAATTAGAAAAAACACCAGGCTTATCAGAAGCAGTACTTAGAGAATTATTGTTAAGGAAAAATATATCAAATTCAGTACCAGTAGAAACAATAATAAATATTCCAGAAAGTGATATCCCAAATGACACCGCAGTAGAGGTAATAGGGAAATTATCTAAAGAATTGCCAGATAATAAAGTATTAGAAATAGCTGAAGAGATAGATTTAGGAATTCAAAGAAAGCAAAAAATATTTGAAGCAGTTTCTGATCCTGAAACCAAAAGAAAAAAACAAGAAGAATTAATATTAAAAGAATTAGAAAAAATATATAAAAATGTTAATGCAGATATAGGTGAATTTGAGATATTAGGAGATATAAATAAAATTTTACAACTAAAACCAGATTTTAATAATGAAAAAATGAAATCGTTGATTAATCAAATTTTAGCAAAGAAAATGGTATTAAATTACATGAAATTTAATATTACAATGCCAAGAAAATTTGCAGGATTAAAAACTGTAGAAAAGATGTTTTCAGAAAATTTTCCTAAAATAGCAGAATATGAATATAAAAAAATGCCAAGAGCAGATAGAGAAAAAGCTAAATTTCAATTTGATGAGTTAAAATTTAAAGAAGATTTATTAGGTGAGATGGCAAAAAACATTGCTGAAAATTACAAGAAAAATGGTTTTAAAAGATTAGTTATACCTCAGTCAGAAATGATGAGAGAAATAGATAATAAAGAAGAAGTTAAATTTATTAGGAAAATAGCACGAGAGACAGAAAGAAAAGGTGGAAAATTAGATACAATATCTATGATAGATGCTAAAGGGCAAATAAGAGGAAATATAGAAGAAAGTGAAAATATAAAAGAGTATGTAACAAAACTAGGAGAATTGCCACAGAGTGTAAAAACTGAATTCATAGAGCAAGGAAAGAAGATTATTACAGATCAAGATTTATTGAATATTAGTAATTATTGTAATAAAGCAGGTTTATATCAATCGTTAGCAGAATTAGGGCAAGAACAAGCTGAAAAAATAGTAGATACTTTATTGCAAACAATAGAAAAAAGAAAGCAGATTGAAAGAATTAAAAATAATAAAAATATAGCAGTCAAAGCTGAAACACCAAAAGTGAAATCAGCAAAGTTTAAGGAAGAAAGATAAAATAAGAGGCATAGTATGAACTACATTTCATAAAGGAGATATAATATAAAAATAATAATACTTTGAGGAAAAAAGTTCATTATGATAGCCTCTTTATATTTTTATATAACAATATATTAATTTTTAAATATAAAAATTAATTCATCAAAAAGACACAAACAAAATATAAAAAGGAAACAATAATAATATAGAATACGCATATACTAAAGATAGACAAATAAAATCATACAAGGAGTGAATGCGTATGAAAAAGAAAAACAAAGAAGTAAATTTAATAAAAGTTGAAAACTTTTTAAACTATCAAGAAAAAGTCGAAACTAAGGGAAATACATTTCAAAAGTTAATGATAATATACCAAATGGCAATAAAAGAATTAGAAACAAAACTAGAAATACTAAAAGAAGAATTTAAAGTATTTTACGATTATGATTTAATAGACCATATAAATACTAGAGTAAAAAGACCAGAAAGTATAATTACAAAAATGAATAAAAAAGGATATGAACTTACATACAAAGATATGATAGAAAATATTAATGATATAGCGGGAATAAGAATAATAACACCAATAATAAAAGATATTTTTACAGTAAAAAAATTAATAACAAAAATACCTGGAATAAAAGTACTAAAAGAAAAAGACTATGTTACAAAACCGAAAGAAAGTGGATATTCAAGTTATCATATGATTATCGAAGTACCAGTAACATTATCAAAAGAAATTATGTATGTAAAGGTAGAAGTGCAAATAAGGACAATGGCAATGGACTTTTGGGCAAGTCTAGAACATAAAATGAAATACAAAGGAAAAGGTCAAATAACAAGAAAACAATCTAAAGACTTAGTTGCATATGCAAAGATAATTAATAAATTAGATGGAAAAATAATGTTAATGAGAGAATAGAATACCAGCAAGTAGGTTAAGACTACTTACTATAAAAAACTTCCAAATTACTAATATGAAAATATTAAAAAAATGAGGATTTAAGTTAGGAAACTTTAAAAACCTCATTTTTTTTGAGCAATAAGAAGGATTTATGTAAAATGCGTCGAATAATATAATTACGGATAAATAATTGAGATATTTTAAGGAAAGTGAGGCTAAAATGGCAAGATATAGTGATGAAATTATTGATGAAGTAAGACAAAGTAATGATATTGTAGATATAATTTCACAATATGTTCATTTAAAAAGAAGTGGAAGAAATTATTTTGGATTATGCCCATTCCATAATGAAAAATCACCTTCATTTTCAGTATCACCAGAAAAACAAATATTTCACTGTTTTGGTTGTGGAGTAGGAGGAAATGTATTTACATTTTTAACAAAAATTGAAGGTATAAATTTTGTAGAAGCAATACAAATGCTTGCAGATAGAGCAAATATACAATTACCAACCTTGGAAAATAATCAAGACTCAGCAAGAGAAATATTAAAAACAAAAGTATATAAAGTAAATGAATTTACAGCCAATTATTATCACGAGAACTTATACAAACCACAAGCAAAAGAAGCACAAGAATATATAAAAAAGAGAAAATTAACAAATGATACATTAAAAGCATTTAAAATAGGTTTTTCAGGAAAATTTGATGAATTATACCAAGAATTAAAAAAGCAAGGATTTGAAGAACGAGAGATACTTGAATCAGGACTGGTAAATAAAAACGAAAGAGGACAATTTATAGATAGATATAGAAACAGATTAATGTTTCCAATATGTGATGTAAGAGGAAGAGTAATAGCTTTTGGAGGAAGAGTATTAGATGACTCAAAACCTAAATACATAAACTCACCAGAAAATGTTGTATATAGTAAAGGAAGACATTTATTTGGTTTAAATGTAGCAAAAAAATATGACATAAAGAAAAAGTTATTAATAGTAGAAGGATATATGGATGTAATATCTTTACATCAAAGAGGAATTCATAATGTAGTAGCATCTTTAGGAACAGCACTTACACAACAACAAGGATATCTACTAAGAAATAGTACAGAACAAATAATATTAAGTTATGATTCAGATGAAGCAGGTCAAACAGCAAAATTAAGAGCAATGGAAATATTACAAAATATGGGGTGTGATATAAGAGTACTTCAAATGGAAGGAGCAAAAGACCCTGATGAATTTGTAATTAAATATGGAAATGCCAGATTTCAAAATGTGATAGACAAAGCAATTTCAGTAATAGAGTTTAAAGTAAAAATACTAAGACAAGAATTGAATTTAGACAGTACAAATGATAAAATCAAATTTTTAAATGAAATAGCAAAATTAATATCAAAGATAGAAAATAGCATGGAAAGAGAAATTTATATAGAAAAAATTTCTAAAGAATATGATGTCTCAAAAGAAGCTATTTATGCTGAAGTAAATAAACTTACATATAAAGATACAAAAGATGCAAAAATACTAGAAAAAGCAAAACCTGTAATAAAAAAACACACGAATAATGATAATAACGTATCTGAAATAATAAAAAGAAGAGAAAATACTATATTATCAATATTGCTATCAGGAGATTTGAATATATATCAAATTATAAAACAAAACATTCCGGCAGAAGAATTTAAATATGAAATAGATAACAAAATTGCAAAAAAAGTGTATGAAGAATTTGAAAAAGGAAATAGTAATATAAATGCAATAATAGACAACCTAGAAGAAGAAGAGCAAAATCATATTACAATGATAATGGCAGAAGATTATGGAATAGAAGATGTTGAAAAAGCAATAGATGATATAATACAAAGTTACGAAAAAGAAAAATTAAACGACAGAAAATATGAAATATTAGAATTATTAGAAAATGAAGAAAATCAAGATGAGAAAAAAAGTTTAGAAAGAGAACTTAGTGAGATAATTATAAAACTTTCAAAAATTAAGTAGAGGTGAATTTGATGTCAAATAATAAAGAAGAATTAAAAGGAAAATTAGATGAATTAAATATGAAGAAATTAGAAGATACTAGAAAAAAAGTAAAAGAAAAAGCAACAAATAATAAAGATACAGAAGAAAATGAAAAATTAAAACAAGAAAAAGTAAATAATATATTAAAAAAAGCTAAAGAAAAAGGAAAAATAACATATGGAGACTTAGCTTCAGAGTTAGATGATGCTAATCCTGAACAAATAGACAAAGTATTTGATGCATTCGAGGAATTAGGAGTAAATCTTTTATCAGATGATATGGAAGAAGAACCAGATTTAGAAGATTTAAAAGAAGTTGAAGAATTAAAATTAGATGAAATAACAGATACAAGTTATGAAGGTATAAATGTAGATGACCCAGTTAGAATGTATTTAAGAGAAATAGGAAGAATACCACTATTAACATTTGATGAAGAACTAGATTTAGCAAAAAGAATCTTAGAAGGCGATGAAGATGCAAAACAAAAATTAGCAGAATCAAACCTAAGATTAGTTGTAAGTATTGCTAAAAAATATGTTGGAAGAGGAATGCTATTTTTAGACTTAATACAAGAAGGAAATATGGGATTAATAAAAGCAGTAGAAAAATTTGATTACACAAAAGGATTCAAATTTAGTACTTATGCTACATGGTGGATAAGACAAGCAATAACAAGAGCAATAGCAGACCAAGCAAGAACAATAAGAATACCAGTTCATATGGTAGAAACAATAAATAAATTAATCAGAACATCAAGACATCTATTACAACAATTAGGAAGAGAACCAAGCCCAGAAGAAATAGCACAAGAAATGGAAATTCCTGTTGAAAAAGTAGTAGAAATTCAAAAAATAGCACAAGATCCAGTATCTTTAGAAACACCAATAGGGGAAGAAGATGACAGTCATTTAGGAGACTTTATTCAAGATGATGATAGCCCAGCTCCTCAAGATTCAGCAGCATACACAATGCTTAGAGAACAATTAGAAGAAGTAATGAACACATTAACACCAAGAGAAGCAAAAGTATTAAAATTAAGATTTGGATTAGAAGATGGAAAATCTAGAACACTAGAAGAGGTAGGAAGAGAATTTAAAGTAACAAGAGAAAGAATAAGACAAATAGAAGCAAAAGCATTAAGAAAATTAAGACATCCAAGTAGAAGCAAAAAATTAAGAGATTATATGGGATAAAATACGGAGGCATATATGGACCAAGTTAACAAAATATTTAGTCAAATTACCTCATTAGAAATAGTAGATATATTAATTGCAATAGGAATAATCATATTTTTTAGAATTTTTAGTTCAAGCATAGCATATATGATTATTAGGATGTTTAAATTAAAAAGTAAAAAAGCAAAAGACATAAGAGAAAGTGCTTTTTATAGACCATTACGATTATTCTTCATAATATTAGGAATATATTTAGCAATATTATTCTTAAAACAACCACTAAATATAAATAATGAAGCTATGGAATTTGTTACTAGAATATTTAAAATTGTGAGTATAATTGCATTTGCAAATGGAATTGCTAAGAGCTTTACAATTCATTCAACATTAGTAACTAAAATGAAGAAAAACTTTAAAAAGCAATTAGATGATGCAACATTAGAATTTGTATTAAAAGTAGTTAGAGCAATAATATATATAATAGCAGCTTTTATAGTATTATCACTATTAGGAATAAACTTAAATGGTCTTATTGCGGGATTAGGAATTAGTGGTTTAATTGTAACACTTGCAGCACAAGACACTGCTAAAAACCTATTTGGTGGATTAGTAATTTTTATTGATAAACCATTCTCTGTTGGAGACTGGATTCAAATGGAAACTTTTGAAGGAACAATAGAAGATATCACATTTAGAACAACGAGAATAAGAACCTTTGAAAACTCACTTCTAAATGTTCCAAATTCCATTATATCAAATGCTTCAGTTATAAATTGGAGTAAAATGGAGAAAAGAAGATATAAGACTAATTTAAGAATAGAATTAGGAACTCCAATAGAAAAGTTAGATATCTTGAAAACTAGAGTTGAAAAGATGCTACATGATAGAGAAAGAATTGATGATGATTCTACTATTGTTAGATTTGATGATATAAATGAAAGCGGAATTAATATGTTGATATATACATATACTGATTCAGTTGGGTATGATAGTTATTTAGCAGAGGTTGAAGATATAAATTGTAAACTTATGAAAATAATTGAAGAAGAACATATTAAATTGGCTTATGAGAATAAGAATGTGTACTTGAAAAATTAAGGTAAAAAAGTTATGCTATCGATTTTGAAAAATTGTTTGACAAATCCAAAATAATGTGTTATTATTTATTTACAAAATAAATGTGTTTGAATGTCGCTTAAATTCAAACGAAACTCGTATGTGTACCCGAGAATACACATACTTTTTTTTGTTCAAAAAATAGAGCAGACCGAGAAATCCACTCTACCGACTATGTATTGCTACTTATTAGTCTTTGTTAGTTTTTCATCTTGCACTTGTTGTTGTTGATTTTGTTGTAGCATAAAGTTTTTTTCCTTTTCTGTTATTAATTCATCAACTAAGTGAAGAATCACATCGCTTAAATTCAACGAAAACCCTCCCTTTCGCCCTTTAGAAAGGGCTAGCCCTTCTTAGCATCAGGTTGGTAACATCTTACAATATTTTTATTGAAAAATCAAGCAAACATTTACAATTTGTGCCAAAAAAATTCATTATATGTGTAATATTAATTTTTTCACAGTATAGACATAATTAATATGTATAATGTATAATATAGTTGAAATAAGAAAAGGAGAGCAATATTATGATTAATAATTGTGTACTAATTGTTGATGATGAACAAAGAATGAGAAAATTAATTAAAGATTTTTTAGCAGCAAAAGGATTTAGTATTTTAGAAGCAGAAAATGGCGAGAAAGCATTGGAAGTTTTTGAAGAAAATAAAAATAAGATTAATTTAATTTTATTAGATGTTATGATGCCTAAACTTGATGGTTGGTCTGTTTTAAGACAAATTAGACAAGAATCTAAAGTTCCAATAATAATGTTAACTGCCAGAGGAGAAGAACAAGATGAGTTATTTGGATTTGAATTGGGTGTTGACGAATATATTTCAAAACCTTTTAGTCCTAAGATTTTAGTAGCAAGAGTTGAAGCTATTTTGAAAAGAACAAATCAAGATATCAAAGAAGTAAAAGACTATGGAGGAATAGAGATTGATAGAGAAGGTAGAACTGTAAAGGTTGATGGAAAAATAATAGAATTAAGTTTAAGAGAATATGAATTATTATCATATCTAGTTGAAAATGAAAATATTGCTTTATCAAGGGATAAAATTTTAAATAATGTTTGGAATTATGATTACTACGGAGATTCAAGAACAATAGATAGTCATATAAAGAAAATTAGACATAAATTAGGAAAAAAAGGAAAATATATTCAAACAATGAGAGGTGTTGGATATAAATTTGAAGTTAAATAATTCTAAGAGGATGGTAAAAATGAGCAAGTTAAAAGAGGCACTAAAATCAGTAAAAGTTAAATTATTTTTAAGGCATTTAGTTAAGGGGTATAAAATTCATGAGTATAATGTTAAAACGTTTGAGTATATTTTTAAATTACAAAGACTTATTGAAGCAGCTGGTATTTAAGGATTTAAAGCTTAAATACCGCCGAAGCTTTCTCGGCTATATATGGAGCGTACTGAACCCCTTGCTGGTTATGATTGTAATGGCTGTCGTCTTCTCCACCATG
>CAJMRU010000015.1 GCA_905215845.1 uncultured bacterium | reverse complement strand
TCTCTATTTCTGCTTTATAGAATCTTTTATAATCATCGATTTCTATAATATCATTTTTATAATCTTCATATAGTGAAGTTATTGTCTTATCATTTTTTTCAAGTTGTTTTTCAAGAATTTTTATATTATCATCATATACCTTTGTACCATTTTCATTATATTGATTTAAAATTAAATTTTCTAATTTATCACTTTTACTTATTTTGCCTAATTTTTCTTTTACATTTGCTATAACTATTTTTTCAACTATATTCTCATCAATTGATTTATACTTTCTATTGCACTCAACAGTATTATTCTTTCTTACAACAGTTCCACAATATATTTTTTTAGACTTAATGTTTCCATCTTTATCTCGAATTACTTTAATTGCCATTTTCGTTCCACATTCTTTGCAAAATACAATTCCATTTAATTTCCATTCATATTTTCTATGTCTTGTTTTTTTATGAATACTTAATTTGATTTGGACTCTTTCAAATTGTTCTTTAGAAATAATTGACTGATGAGTATTTTCTACAATTTGCCATTCTTCTCTTGGTATAATTTTTACTTTTTTAGATTTATAGCTTAGATTAATCTTTTTGCCATATTCTGTATGTCCAATATAAACTTTGTTTTTTAGAATCCTTCTAATAGCCTCATCTCTCCAATTATAATCTCCATTTTTAGCCCCTCCAAAATCGTAATAATCTGGACAATATATTTGTTGTTCTTTTAAATACTTGGCAATATCAGTAATCTTTGTCCCTTCATCATACATATTAAAAATCATTTTTATTACTCTTGATTGTTCTTTATCTATCTCTAATTTATTTTTATTCTCTTTACTTTTTCTATATCCATAAGGAGCTTTTGCTGCTAAATACATTCCTTTTTCTTTTCTAGCCCATACACCACTTCTTACTTTTCTTGAAATATCCTTACTATACCAATCATTGATTAGAGTCTTAAATTGTATCATATCATTATTAGAATTTTTCAAATATGTATCTACATTATCTAAAATTGAAATATACCTAATATTTTTTTCTAAAAAATATATTTCTATGTAATAGTTGGCTTCAAAACTATTTCTTGAGAGCCTTGATAAGTCTTTAGTTATAACAGTATTTACCACTCCATTTTCAATATCTGTAATCATCTTTTTAAATGAAGGTCTATCTGTATTTAAACCAGTATATCCATCATCTATGTATAAATCATATAATTCAAATTCTTTTCCTAACTCTTTTATTTTATTTTCTATAATGCTTTTTTGACTAACAATACTATCGCTTTCTTCTTTATCACCATCTTCCTTTGATAGTCTTAAATAACCTGCTACTTTATATTTTGTATTTTCCATAATAGTTACTCTCCCTTTCCTATGATTTGCGATAGTAACTATTCCTTTATTTAACAAGGATTATACAAAATTTTTTTGATAATATCTAGCATTTTTTCAAAATAATTACTATCTTTTAATTAATGTTATTTAATTTTTGAAGAGCATACCTACTCAGTATGTTGTATATTTTTTCTGTATCATTATTCTTTTTAGTTCTTGCTATTACAGTATATTCTTGATTATCTATTGTATATGTAGTTTTTTCTTCTATGTAATCATTCAAATTAACATCAACTCCTTTATACACCATATTATCAACCTATAGATTTTATTACTTTTGATTATTAGTTATAAATGAATTACTCTCCACATAAGAGATTTGCCCTCCTCTTATTTTCCAAGAACCTATCCCTTTACATCATGTTAGTCAGATAGAATTTTCATTATATGCCTTATAACTAATTATGATACAAAACATTCTATGTCTTTTTTAAATAATTATATTTTGTATGTTTTCCAATGTGCTATTTTTGAATTTTATAGTATTTTATAATACAATATTGTCAAATAACTTGTAATACGATTATAATTGTTTGATATTAGAAGTAACACTATACAACAAAAAAAATTTTTTATTGATTTATAATTGTTTGATAGTTTAGTCTTATTTGAACTTATGTGTTCTGCAGAAGAAATATTTAAGTAATGAAATTACAAAAAAGGATTTTAAAGAATGGATAAATAGTACAAAATTATTTCTATATAATTAAACAGTGAATATAATAATTATACTCACTGTTTTAATTTTCACATTTCCTTATTTCTTTCATAAATCTTTTCTATATTCTTCTGTCCCATATATTAGGTCTAAAAAAAGTGATTCATCCATTTCATCTGGCATATAATTAATATATGTCATTTTATCCATAGAATTAATATCATCTATTGTAAGAGTTCCATCATTGTCTTTTTGTGTTAATATTTGTCTAGGTGAATATGCTGCAATTCTTATCTCTTTTGCTCCTACTTTTTTCAAAAAACTCAAAGACTCTTTAAGATTACTTCTTGTTTGTCCTTTTATTCCCATCATTAAAAGTGGCTTTATTTCTACATTATATTTGTTAGCAATATAAAACATATTTTCCACACTTTTTTTATAATGATTTAAATCTTTAAATTTTTTTAATTCTCTATTAGCTTCAATATCTAAAGTTTCAATTCCTACAGCTATTTTCTTACAACCTGATTTTGACATTTTACAAATCATTTTTTCATTTTGCAACTTATCTGTTCTTGATGTCGTTACCCAGTTAATGTTTTCACCAGTTCCAATAAGTTTATCACAAAAATCTTCAACCCATTTTTCATCATATGTAAATGTTGGTGAGAATAATTTATAAGTTTCTACTTTATTTTTATTTTGTACCATATATTCGACTAATTCATTAATATCTTTTCTTCTATCATCTTTGTCAAATGTTTTTACGGCTAAACAAAACTTACAATTATATGGACATCCTCGTGATGCAGATATCGTTACTTCATTATGTCTCAATTGCTTATATAAATCAATATCTATTAAATTACTATCTAAATCCGGAAAATTCCATTCTGTAAAATTCTCTCCATTACATCTAGTAGCATTAATCCATTTATTATCTATTTTTAAGGTTATCCCTGGTATGTTATTATCTAAAAAATCTTCATTTTTTAAATATTTTATATAATTACATATTGCAACTTCCCAGTCTCCACTTTCTATTATCGCATCTAAATCTCTCAGATTTTTCTTAATAAAATTTGGAAACATACAAGTAGCATCTCCATATGCTAATAATTTTGTTTGTTTTGATATTTTGCTTACTAGTGGAACTAATTTTAGTAAAGAATTTACTGTTTCTATTCGTATTAAAAAACAAATTAAATCATATTTATTTTTAGCAATTTCTTCTAATATTTCAGCATGTGAAATTTTAGGACTTAAGCAGTCCATAATTTTTACTTCATTTCCGTTTTTTGATACATAAGTAGCTATTTCCGCTAGATATGCCCACCTTTTGGGAATTTTAGTATTTACTGGCATATAAAATGTTTCTTCTGCTTCTACAAATAAAACTTTCATTATGTCCATCCCCTTTTTATAATATTTATTTAATTCTTTCAAATAATGGTAAAATATTATCTAATATAATTTCTTTTTGTATTTCTACTGATTTCCATTTAGTAATATCTACCTTCAAATATTTACTTAAAATTCTAGAAGAATCTGGCATAACTGGTTCAAGTAGATTAGATAAATTTGCAATAATATAAGTACAATTATATATAACTTTATTGAATCTCTCTGTATTTTCTTTATAAAGAATCCACGGTTTTTCATCATCATAATATTTATTTCCAAACTCAATTAAATTAAGTATTTCTTGTATTGCATTTCTAAATTCTAATTTCTCTATATAATCACTAACTGTACTATAAGTTTTCTCAACTTTGTTTTTTATGCCTTCTTCTACTGTATCCATCTTTATTTTTTCCAATCCCTTAAATTTAAGTGTTCTATTAACAAAATTGCCATACTTATTAACTAAATCTGCATTATGAACAGTTTTAAAATCTTCTAATGAAAAATTACTATCCTTCTTTTCTGGACCATTACTAATAAAATAATACCTTATAGAATCTATATTATATTCTCTTGCTAATTCTAATATTGTAATACCGTTCCCTTTACTTTTCGAAATTTTTTCATCATTGATATTTAAATATTCACAAGATACCATTTTATCCGGTAATTTCATATTATCTTCCATTGCTAACAATAATCCTGGAAGTATTATACTATGAAAAATAATATTGTCTTTTCCATGAACCATATACATCAATGTCTGTTCATTTTTCCAATAATCTTCCCAATTCAAATTATTTTCTTCACAATATCTCATTGTAGCTGTTATATATCCTAGAACTGCCTCTATCCAAACATACATTTTTTTGTTTTCATAGCCTTTTATTGGGACATCTACTCCCCAATCTAAATCTCTTGTAACTGCTCTATCTATTAATCCTTGTTTTAAATATTTCAAAGTTTCATTCTGAGAATTTTTTCTCCAATTTGCATGATTTTGCTCATAATATTCTTCAATCTTATTTTGTAGTCTAGTTAGCATTAAATAAAGATTTTTATTTTTTTTCTCTATTACTGCTGTTCCACATTCTTGACATTTTGCTCTTTTCAAATCTTCAGCATTGGGATTATATCCACAATCGCATTCTTCACCTTTTGTTTCTTTTCCACAATTCGGACACTGCAATATTAGTTCTCTATCTGCTAAAAATTTATTGCATTTTGGACAATACGGTTGTAAATCTTCCTTTTCACCTATATATCCATTATCATAAATTCTTTTGAAAATTTTTTTAACTTTCTCTTTGTGATATTCATCTTCTGTTTTCGTATACAAATTATAAGAAAAATTCATTTTATTAAATGCATTCTTGAATTCTATATGATATTGTTCACATATTTCTTTTGGACTCTTATTTTCATTTTTTGCCCTTATGGTAATTGGAGTTCCATGACAATCTGTTCCTGAAATATACATAACATTGTCTCCTAGTTTTCTATGATATCTAGCCAAAAAATCTCCTGGTAATAATGCAACTAAATGTCCCAAATGTAAAGAACTATTTGCATATGGCCATGCACCACCTATTATTATGTTTCTACTCATAATGATTTTCATTCCTTTCTTTTAATTCCTCTATCAAATTTCTATTAGCCTTATTCCAATTAGAATATCCTCCATCAAATAATATTGTATCAAATCCAATTTTTTTAGCAGCTTCGATATTATTAACTTCATCATCAATAAATAGCACATTTTGATTTTGTATTTTTTGCATAATATTTATAAAATATTTTTCCTTATCAGCCTTCTTGGTCATTCTATCAAAAACAGATATGAAAACTAACTCATTATCGCAAAAATCCAAAAAATCTTTATAAAATGTTTTCACTACTGATAATCCTATTTGACTTAAATCTGAAATAATACCCATTTTATATTGTTTGCTTAAGCCATCTTTTATATAAGATAATAATTCTTCATTTCTAACCACTTCAATATTTTTTATGTCATACTTAATATTATTATCTGTAATTTTTACAATTTCAAACATTTTTTCCCAAGTATTTTCTAACGATATATTTCCATAAAATGAATCATTTAATATTTTTGATGTTTCTTTTCTAAATTCTTCTATTGAAATATTATTATTTCTATTTTCAAAAATTTTATTTAATATTTTACCATGTATTGGTTTTAACATTACATTTCCTATATCCCATAATATTATATTTTTCATTTTCCACCTACTATTATATGTTATAACTTTTTAGCTTATCAATTAATATTTTATTAAATTCTCTCCTATTAACAGAAATTCTAATCCATTCTCCATTAATTTCAGAATATGAATTTGATAATTCTCTTATATATATTCCATCTTCTTGTAATTTTTCTGCTAAATCTACAGCTGTAATTCCTCTTTTTATTTTACAAATTATAAAATTAGTAATACTAGGTTTTACTTCTAACCAATCAAATTTATTTAATTCATCTTCTAATTCTTTGACAAGTAAATGTATATCTTTCCTTGTTTTTTCAACAAATTTCTTATCTTTCAAACAAACAGGAAATATTACTTGTGACATTGTGTTTAATGAATATGGTATTTGCCACTTCTTATATTTTTCAATGACCTCACTATTAGAAATTAATGCTCCAACTCTTAATCCTGCAACACTAAATAATTTAGATAATGAATATACTATTGAAACATTTTTTAATTCTTCTACATCTTTACTTAATGTCTCACAAAAAAAATTATCATGAAGTAATAGATGTGATTCATCTATTATAAAATGGCAATTTTTATTTTCTTTTATAATTTTTAATAAATCCTTTTTATATATATAAGATGATGTAGGATTATTAGGATTACAAATAAACATCATTGTTGATTCTTTAGCTGCTCTATCAATCTGTTCTAAATCATAATCTAACTCTTTGTTTAATGTAATTTTATTGTATTTCTTTCCTAATACTTCTAACCCTGCTGAATATCCCCAATATGTTGGAGCTATTACTGTAGCTTTTGAACTATCTAGAAATCTTGGTAACGCATATATAGCTTCAAGTGATCCGTTTGCTATTGCTATATTTTCTATATTTACTTTAAAAAATTCTGCTAAGTCATTGTTAATTTCGATATTTTTATAATCTGAATAAACATTAATATATCCTGAACATTGTTTTAGTGCCTGTTGAACCTTCTCTGTAGGTCCAAGTGGATTAGCATTTTCCGAGAAATCATAACCTCCCATTTTTGGATATTCTCTTAAATCAATATCAACATTTTCAAAATTATTTGAATCCGCAATTAATATAGATTTCTTTATCCATGTTTCTTCACAACAATATTTATTTTTGTTCTTTATCATATTTCCAATTCTTACATTTTTTTCAAAATATTCTTTTGTATATTTCAATAAATGCTCATATAAATTTTTATATTCTTTTTTATATCCTAAAAAATCTTCTCCTTCTGCTCCAGTAAAAGGATTTTTGCATAAATTATCTACAAATTGACTTATTGTTACAAATCTATTAGCTGTGTATGAAAACATGACTCTTATTATTACATCCCATGCTCTATCTCTATAATTTTCTAATATTTTTTCATTTCCAGATATGACAATTGAATTAGCTGTTAAAGCATATAATAACAATCTATATTTCACATTAATAGAAGATAAAAATTCTTCTGACTTCTCTATTTCTGGAATATAAAATTTTCTTCTAAAAATCTGGAAAGGAGGTTTCATTAACATTTTCTCTATATCAAAATAAGAATAAATTGCTTTACTTTCAAATGGTACTTCATTGTCAATTTTCATATTATTATCAATATGAAATTTAACAGTTATATCTTTAATTTTCTTCTCATCTTCTCTATTATAATTATGTAATATTGCACATACATCTAAATCACTATTCTCAACGCCTTCAACTGAAGAACCATATAACAAGACTATAGGTTCTTCGTCTGGAAAAATTTTATTCACCTCTTGTGCATATTTTTTAGATAATTCACCTATTTTTTTAGTTAAATTCACCATATATTAAACTCCTTTCACAAAATTTAATAAATCTTCTAATTTATATCCAGCTCCCTTTATTCCTTGAGGTGTAAATTTAGGGTTTATTATTATATTTTTTAAGTTTTTATATTTACTTTTCCATATAATATTTGTATCATTAACTCTACAATTGCCTTCAAGATATTTTTCTAATTCTTGACCATTTGCACTTATTATTCCTGTTATATTATCATTCTCTACTGGTTTAATATTTGTATTATCGTTTACTTTTGCTATATAAACAAATAATTGCAAACATGAGTATTTTTTTCCAGTAATGTTAATATCATCTCTTAATGGCAATTTATATTCAACTATATATAACGGATTATAGTTTAAAGTATCTTGAAATTTAATGGTCGAGTTACTTTCTGTATTCTTTACAATAATCGTATTTTCTATATTAGGAAATTTCAAATCTTTTATATCTATATTAACTTCCTCTTTTAATTCTCTTTCTAATGTTTTTTCTATTTTTTCTTCCTTTTCTCTTGTTCCACCAATACCTGTGAACTTAATAACAGGTTCTTTTTTTATATATTTCCAAGATTTTTCCTTGGCCAAAGCAAAATAAATTCTGTTATTTTTTATTAGTAAAACACTAGCACCTTGGTTGATTTGAAATTCTGAATCAATATATTGATTATAAAATTTATTTGCATACTCGTTAATATCTAAACACAAAGGACTTTACCTCCTATTTTTTATTATATTTTTGATATATCCAATTAAATCATCTTGATTTTCTTCTGTTATATTATCATTACCTGACATATATCTTAATGGATATAAAGTTTCTCCTTGTTTTATCCTTCCATTATCGTCATTAATCGAAAATTGATGCAAGAAAAACTTTCCATCTTCATCCATTATTTTTTTTATTGTTTTATTTATCTCATTAATCTTATCAACAGAGTAACCACTTGGTGCATACATAAACATAACTGAATTTATATCAACATCATTTAGCACTATAAACCCATTTTTTATTAATTTTTTAGCAAATTCTTTAGCCATTTCATGTCTTTTTTCTATTATCTTTCCAATGTTTTTTACTCCAATATTTTTTATTACGCACCATACTTTAAATGATATCCAACTTTTTGAGCCGATAAATGGTGTTACTTGCCCAAATGCAAATGGTTCTTGCATAATTAAGTCTGATGTTGTAGTTATTAATTTTAAATTTTCACTATTTTTTAAAAGTAATGCACTAACTGTATATGGTGTCATTAAAACCTTATGTGGATCTGTAGAAATGCTATCAAATTTTTCTATGCCTTTAATTTTTTCTTTCAATTTTTCACTAAAACCTAACGAAAAACCATGACAAGCATCTGCATGAAGCCAAATATTTTCATCATATTTTTTTACAATATCAACTACTTTTTCTAAATTATCTATTGTCATACTTCGACTATCACCAACATATGCAACAACAGCCATTACTTTTCCAGCATTTTCTTTAATTGTTTTCTCTAATTCTGTTAAATCATACTTATAATTCTGTGTTGGAACTTCTAATACATTATCTCCACATCCTATCCACATCAAACTACTTTTTATACTATAATGACCTATTCCTTTTGGTATGATAACTTTAAACTCTTCTGGTTTTTTGATTCCTTCTTTCATAGTATTCTTTTTATGATTTTCTCTCGCTAATAACATTGCTATTGCATTACTACCTGTCCCACCATAAGTTATAATCCCTCCGACATCCCATATATTTTTTATATTCTTTTTATTTCTATATCCTACAATTCTTCTCAGCCATTGTATGAATGCAATTTCTATATATGTACCTATTGGTGCACAGAAACTAGAGTTTATTAAATTTTGTTGTAAAAAATCGGTTAATAATGCACCAGAAATTCCTGCAATAGAATTACCTGCATCTGGAAAACCCATAAAATTATTAGATGAGAAATTAGTACAATATGGTAAAATATCTTCCTTTATTTCTTTAATAATATCTTCCATACTTTTTCCTTCTTCTGGTAATTGACACAATTGATTTTGAATTTTTTCAAAATCAACTTTTTTAAGTACAACCTCATCTTTTAATTTAAACTCTATTCCTAAATTGATAACTTCATCAAATATTTTTTCGGCATAGCCTCTATTTTTCCTATTCAATACATTTTTATCCATATTTACCCTTCCTTATTACATCTGTAACATTGATGAGTATTCATTAAGCACATCGGATCCTTTCCTAAAATATCATTAGTTGCAATATACGCATCTGTTCTACATCCTCCACAAATAGAATTATACTTACAGTCAGAAGAATGTTCTCTTAATTTTTTCATTTCTTCTGATTGATTTAAAATATCTATTAATTTTTTTTCTTTTACATTTCCAAGTTTTACACCTGTATATCCTAATAATGGACATGGGCTAACATTTCCTTCATGATCTATTCCTACCCATTCAATTCCTGCACTACAGCCCCAATATCTTTTCAATCCATTTTTATCTGTTTTTGACACACTATTACAAATTTGCAAATTTGGAATTAATGTATCTTGTTGTTCTACATCTTTTTTCATATATTCAGGTAATTTTTTATTATGTTTTTTTCTCTCTGATTCTATAATAAGAGCATATAATGGATCTTCTACTCTTATTCTTAAATTAGGTCTATTAATAGCCATATTGAAAATTTCTAATAATGCTCTTTTATTTTCTTCCGATGTCAAAGTTAGCCATTTATTATTCTCTCCTCTTCCCATAGGTCTAAACCTTTTAAAATTAATTACATCTGCACACATTTCACTTGCTAATTCAACAAATTCTTCCAAATATTCTTTATTATAGTTTGTTATTGTCATATCAATTGTCACATAAATTCCAACATCTTTTAATCTTTTTGCAGCTAATTTGACTTTTTCTATTATATCTTTTCCTCCTCAAAAAGCATCTTCTTTTTCAGGAATTGGATTACACACACTCATAGATACGCAATTCATTCCAACATCTTTTAATCTTTTTGCATCTTCTTCTGTCATAAAAAGACCGTTTGTACACATTGACATTTCTTTTTTGGCAATTTTCTTAGCTTCCTCTAAATATTCAAATAAGTTCGGACACATAAATGGTTCTCCACCAGAAATAAAAATCATATCAGGATTAATAGTTTTTATAGATTCGGCCATTTTTCTTATTTCGTCTTTTGATAATATCTTTTCATCTCTAAATTCTGGTCCTGATTCTGGATAACAGTGTTTACATCTTAAATTGCAATCATTATTTATTATCCAAGAAACTGCTGCTATGTAATCAACCATAATTTTTCCTCCTTATTATTCAAATATCTCTATCATTTCTTATCTTTCGTGCTAATATTATATCATTTTAGTTCTTATATGTAAAGAATTTTGGTAGTTTTTGACAAATTTTGTTTCCTTATTATTAGTTTGCTATGACAAATTCAACAATAATTATTAGTTGCAAAACAATCCCCTTTATCTTTACTTAAATATATAATCATAGATAATATTATTTTTCTTTATCACATAATTTATTATTTATCAATATTTCTGATGGCATCCATAATCTTTTTCATTTTTTCTTATTTTATCATCAAGTCTTTTTATTTTTAACAGAAATAAGAAAAGTAGCAAAACTACACCAGAAAGGCTATCGTGAATCTTTTTAAAGGTAACTTTTTCTTGTTGTATACGGAAAAATCTTATATAGGGTCAAGATAAAAGATGATTTTTCCTATACAATAAAAAAAATTGCAAACTTTTACATCTGCAATTATTTCCTATAAAGGAATCGTTACTTTTTTGATTAATGCAGTAAGCGCCCCCCTCCATCTGGCTTTCCATGTCCTGCATCTAATACTACTACTTTACTAGACACTGGTGAAGTACTGACTTGTACTGCATCTCCTATATTTCTTTCTTTATTTTCTTTTGTTTGAGTTGTTCCTACTAACACTCCTATCATTATTGTAGCTAATATTATAGCTATTCTTTTCATAATTTGCATACCTCTTCCTTTTTATCTCTTTATATAGTATGCTTTTGTTTTGTTTTAATTACAAATTATTTAACTATATCATCATATTTTACTTTTCTAATTAATATTTATCCTATAAAATCTCTCTTCTTTTACTTTTTAGTTTATTAATTTCTCTTTCAAAATTATCACTAGGCCAGTTGCAAAAAGTATAATTCAAATCTTTATTTTTTCTAATTTCCTCTAATTCTTCTATTGTAAAATATTTAACATCTGCCACTTCTTCTTTTTGTAATATATAATCTTCTATTTTGTAATTTACTACAAATATATAATTATATGCAAAACGTCTATTTTTATCATCACTTTTATAAATACTGTCAATTTCAATTTGCTCTTTAGGAATTTCAATTCCTAGTTCTTCTTTTACTTCTCTAAATATTGCTTCTCCTACTGTTTCTCCACTATCTACTTGTCCACCAGTCTTTGCCCATTTATTAGGATTTCTCTTTTTTTCTCCCGCTCTCTTTTGTAAAAGGACTTCTCCTTTTTCGTTCATAATCCAACATGAAACTGTTCTTCTCCACAATCCTTTCTCATATGCTGTCCATCTTTCTTCAACTTGACCTGTTAAATTATTATTTTCATCTACAATATCTACTAATTCCATATTTTAATCCTTTCTTTATTTTTTATTTT
>CAJMRU010000014.1 GCA_905215845.1 uncultured bacterium | reverse complement strand
TAGACACTTCAGAATTAAGTCATTATAAAAATACATTAAAACTTTTAAATTCAAGTAATGCCACTTGTAACTTTAAAATTACTATGCCTGGTACTATTATTTCTAGTAATATAGGTAAATATCAACAAAATGTTGTGACTATAAATCTTTTCGAGATTTTTATTGAAGGAAATGATTTATCTTTTCGTGTAATTTCTAAAAAAGAAAATCAACAGCTTTTGCTTTATTTTATTGTTCTCATTATTCTTGCTATTGTGATCTTAACACTTATTTTCATCAAAAAAAGACAAAAAGAATAAGAGATTGCTTTTATTTGACAAAGGTATTTGATAGAATAAAGGCGTTAAAGGAGACAGAAGAATATGAAAAGAAACTGTATTATTGGACAATCTGGAGGACCCACAATCGCAATTAATGCTAGTCTTGCTGGGATTATTCATCGTGCTAAAGCATCTCAAGAATTTGATAATGTTTATGGGATGATCAATGGTATCAAAGGTCTATTGGAAGGTAGATATATGGATTTATTAGAAGAATTTGATGATGGTGATAAAATCAACGCTTTAAAACAAACACCTGCCATGTATTTAGGTTCTTGCCGTTATAAATTACCTACTTTTCAAGATGATGAAGATACTTATGTTAAATTATTTAGAATTTTAAAAGAATTAGAAATCACTGACTTTTTCTATATTGGTGGTAATGATTCAATGGATACCGTTATGAAATTAGATAACTACGCTAAATATATCAATAGTGATATTCATTTTATCGGTATTCCTAAAACAATTGATAACGACTTAATGGGAACAGATCATACACCAGGATTTGGTTCTGCCGCTAAATATGTTGCAGCTTCAATCTTAGAAGTTGTGCATGATAGTTTAATTTATCAATTACAATCAGTGACAATCATTGAAATCATGGGAAGAAATGCAGGATGGTTAACAGCTGCTGCAGCTCTTGCAAGAAATGAATATAATGTTGCACCTGATCTTATTTATTTACCAGAAGTTGTTTTTGATAAAGATAAATTTTTAGCTGATATTCATGAAGTAATGAAAAGAAAAAGATGCGTTGTTATTGCTGTATCTGAAGGAATTAGAGATCAAAACGGTCATTTCTTAGATGATGATAGTAAATACGCTAAAAAAGATGCATTTGGACATGTTTTACATTCAGGAACAGGAAAGTTACTTGAATCTTTAGTATTTAAAGAATTTGGATGTAAAGTAAGAAGTATTGAATTAAATGTATTACAAAGATGTGCTATGCATATTGCTAGTAAAACTGATTTAAATGAATCATTTGTAATTGGTTCTAAAGCTGTTGATAAGGCTTTAGAAAATGTTTCAGGGCATGTAATGGGATTCAAACGTGTATCTAACCATCCTTATGAAATTGATTATATTTCTACTGATGTAAGAGAAGTAGCTAACTATGAACAAAAGATTCCTGTAGAATGGATCAACAAAGAAGGTAATGATATTACTCCAGAACTTTATGAATATTTATATCCACTTATTCAAGGAGAAGTTCATGTCACATATAAAGATGGTATTCCATCATATTATAGTTGTAAACATTTAGAAAAATAAAAGAAAGAAGGAAATGTATTTTCCTTCTTTTTAATGTTTTGCTTTAATATAATAATAACCAAAAATTGTTAAAACAATCGTCAAGGCAATAATAGAAATTGTAATCAATGGCGAAAAGTTAATTGTTTGTATCAAATTCATCATACACCTCCACTAAAGATCAATCGTAAGTGTCACTGGACAATGATCACTTCCCATAATTGATGTTTCAATTGTAGCGTCTATAATTTTATCTTTCAAACACTCACTAACAATAAAATAGTCAATACGCCAACCCGCGTTCTTTTCTCTTGCTTTAAAGCGATAAGACCACCAAGAATAAACTCCTTCTTTTAACGGATAAAGATAACGATACGTATCAATAAAACCATGACTTAATAATTGTGTCATCTTTGCTCTTTCTTCATCTGAAAAACCTGCATTTTTATGATTTGATTGAGGATTTTTTAAATCAATCTCTTGATGAGCAACATTTAAATCTCCACATAAAATAAGTGGCTTATCCAAACTTTCAAGATATGCTAAAAAATCATCTTCCCATTTCATTCGATAAGATAAACGTTTTAATTCATTTTGACTATTAGGAGTGTAACAAGTAATCACATAATAATCTTCAAATTCTAATGTAATCAATCTACCTTCTTGATCATGTTCTTCTTTATTCATTCCATAAAAAACATTTAATGGTTTCTTCTTAGTATAAATAAGTGTTCCACTATAACCTTTTTTTACCGCACTATTTAAATAAAAATCATAACCTTCAATTGTTAAATCAGCTTGTCCACTTTGCATTTTTGTTTCTTGAACACAAAAAATATCAGCATCTAATTGATGAAAACTATCTAAAAAACCTTTTTGTAAACATGCTCTTATTCCATTTACATTCCAACTTACTAATTTCATAGTTACCTCTTTCTCCAATATATTCTATTATATAACATCTCATTCATGATTTGAACGTCTATTTTTAATAAATATGGATATACTAAATTAGGTGAACATAATGAAAAAAAGAACATTTATAATAAATCTTATTATTCCATTACTTGTAGGTGGATTAAGTGCTTGGTTAACACGTCAACAAATGGAAACATATATGCATCTAAATAAACCTTTATTATCCCCTCCAGGATGGTTATTTCCAATTGTTTGGACTTTTCTTTATATTTTGATGGGTATCTCTAGTTATATGATTTATATAAGCCAGGATGATCGTCGAGAAAATGCTTTCATTCTTTATACCGTTCAATTATTTATTAATTTTTGTTGGCCTCTTTTCTTCTTTAATCTTCATAGTTGGTATAAAATTCTCAGCAAATTTATATTCATCTCTATTTTTAATATACAATAATCCTATTATTGAAAATACTACTGCACCAATGAAATTTACAAATAAATCTTTCATTGTATCTTTTATTCCTATGTCTAAATGTCCACCTTCTATCACTCTTTGTTTTAATTCTCCGTTTTCATAGTAACTTATTACTTCTTTTTCAATATTATTTATTTTTATTGGTATATTTTTTCTTGATTCATTAATTTCTACTGATGCTATTGAAGATGTTATTCTGTCTTTTTGCATATCAGTTTTGAAGAATATATCTGAGCCGTATTCAAAGAATTCCCATAATATTCCTATTGTCATTGAAAAACAAAATGCTACTAACGCTACAAATAGTGGTGACATTTTCAAATGAAATCTAGGGCTTCTATTTAAAATATCAATCATTGAAAATCCTATTGCTGCACATAGAAATCCATTTATTGTGTGTAACATTGTATCCCAAAATTTGAATATACCATAAAAATTTTGTATTTCTCCTAATATCTCTGCTGAAAATATAAATAATAATATTATTACTTCTAATGCATTTGGTAATTTAATATTCAATTTTTTATCTATAATAGATGGTATTGTAAATAGTATTAAAGTTAAAACACATAAAAATACATTTTCAAAATTTCCTCTAATAGCTTGAACAACTATTGTAATTATTACTAATAATCTTAGTACAATATATACGGTCAAGTCTCTTTTTCTATATTTTTTTACTTTATCTTTTTTCATTTTTTATTCCTTTTCTTCTTTTCTTTTTCTTAAAAAACTATCTAAGATTGATATTACTATTGTTCCAATTGTTACTGAAATCAAATCAATCATAGTGTCTTTTATTGCTTCTCTACCTACTAATCCTTCTGTTATTTGCATATTTTGTCCTAAGAATGTATCTACTCCATATTCAAATATTTCCCATACAACTCCTGAAGCTAAGGCAAAACAAATTCCAAATGATATTACTATCATTTTATTAATATTTTGATTATCATATTTTTTACTCATTTGTTCTATTATCGTTGTTCCTACAAAGTAGAATATAACTCCTGATATAGTATGTAACATTGTATCCCACCATAAAAATTTTCCGTAAAAATCTAGTACACTACCTAAACATTGTGCTCCAAAGATAAATAGTATTATTGAGTTTTTTAGTTTGTTATCTAATTTTATTTTTAATAATTTTTCAACTAGAACATCATAAAATGTTAATATCATCGTAATTGCTAGTATTCCTAAGTTTTCATATTGTTTATTTATTATTAGAAAAATAGCTATTATAATTATTGATATTCTGACTAAATTTGATATTATTTTACTTGAATTCAAATTTTTCATTATTTATTTTGTCCCCCTTTACATTAGAAACTTTTAAGTTTGTATTTATTTTATATCATATCTTTTTATAAAGAAATAGTTTTTACAAAAATCATAAAATATTTCAAAAGCTATCCTTGATTAAAATTTATGGATAGCCTTTTCTAATATTTATTTATTTTTCAATGATTATTGTAACTGGTCCATCATTTAAAAGGCTTACTTGCATATCAGCACCAAAAATTCCTTTTTGCACTTCTATATCATTTTTGCTACATTCTTCACAAAAATACTCATATAATTCATTTGCTTGTTCTGGTCTTGCTGCTTCTATAAATGATGGTCTATTTCCTTGTGAACAATTTGAATACAATGTAAATTGAGATATTAATAGCAATTTTCCATCTACATCTTTTAAAGCTTTATTCATTTTTCCTTCTTCATCTTCAAATACTCTTAAATTACATAGTTTTTTAACTAAATAATCTGCATTTTCCTTTGTATCTGTATGTGTTATTCCTATTAATACTAAAAAACCTTTTTCTATTTTTCCTACAATTTCATTATCTACTTCAACTTTTGCTTCTTTTACTCTTTGAACTACTATTTTCATTTTCTACCTCTTTATTCTACTTCTTCTCATCTGCTCCTATGTTTTTTACTTCCTCTTCTGTGATATTTTCTGGAGTAGGATTTATTTCGATTATTGTTGTCTTTTCTAGGTTAGTTTCTTTTTCTTCTAAGTTTTCATTGTCATTATCAGTTTCTTTATTTTTAGTATTTTCTTGGCAATCTTTTCTTAATTCATTTGTAACTTCCTTTTCTTTACTAATATTTTCATTTTCCTTTATTACTTCTTCTTCAGTTTTTTCTACGTTAATAAGACGTTTTTCTTCTACTTTTGTAAGACTAGTTTCATTTTCTTTATGAACTTCGTTTGGTTTTTCTTCTTTAATCTCCTCTCGGAATTCAGCTTTATTTTCATCTTGCTTCATTCCACAGTATGGACAAAATTTAGCATCTTTTTCAATTTCAGTAAAGCATTTTGAACATTGCTTTTTATCTTTTAATTCTAAGCATTCTTTTAGTAGAGATTCTATTTCGTCACTCATTACATCTATATTTGTGCATTGTTCTATTAAATCTTTTTCTATATCAATTTGTTCTTTCTTTACATGTTTTTCATATACTATCTTACCTATTTCTTCATATATGTCATTTATTTTTGATTTAAGGTCTCCCATTTTAATTTTTAATTTTGTTTCTTTGGCAATTTTGCCTGTTTTGTCAGCAGTTACTCTATATGCTTCACTTGCTTTTTTTCCTAATTTATCAAAAAACTCCATATATATCCTCCTTATTTTGTTTTAAGTAAAATCATATCTTATTATTCCTTCTTTATGTATATATTATTCACTTTTTCTATCTCTTGTCATTAAATTTTTAACTGCTTCTTGAGGGTCTAATTGCTGATAAATAACTTTATATACCATTTCTACTATTGGCATATATACATTATTTTTTCTTCCTAATTCATAAGCTACTTCAATATTATCTATACTTTCAATTACCATTCCTACTTCTTTTTTAGCTTCTTCTAAGGTTTTTCCTTGTCCTATTAATTTACCAGCTTTTCTATTTCTACTATGTTCACTTAAACAAGTAACTATTAAGTCTCCAAGTCCACTTAATCCATAAAATGTGTCTTTTTCTCCTCCTAATGCAACTCCTAATCTTGTAAGTTCTCCTAGTCCTCTAGTTACTAAAGCTGCAAATGTATTATCACCTAGACCTATTCCACTTGCTACTCCTGCACAAAAAGCTATTATATTTTTAAGTGCTCCTCCTAATTCTACACCTTTTACATCACTTGAAGTATATATTCTCATTTCTGGACACATAAAAGTTTCTTGAATCATATTTAGTATTTCTTCTTCTTTTGAAGCTATAACTAATACTGTTGGAACTGCAACAGAAACTTCTTCTGCATGACTTGGACCTGATAATACTCCTAGTCTAACCTCTGGCATTTCTTCTTTTAATACTTCATCTAATGTTTTTAAGCTTTCCTTTTCAAATCCCTTTGAACAAATTATTACTGGCTTATTACCTACAAATTGTTTATATTGTTTGAAAATATTTCTTGTAAATTTTGATGGTGTAACATGTAAAATAAATTCTGAATCTTTTATTACTTCTTCAAAATTTGTTGAACATCTTATATTATCTGGTATTTCTACATTTGGAAGAAATTTGCACTTTCTTTCATTATTTATTAAATCCTTTTCTTCATCTAAAAAAGACCATACTTTAATATTGTTTCCACATCTAGCTAAATGAATTGCTAATGCCATTCCCCAGCTACCACTACCTATTACTGCTATATTTTTCATTTTATCCTTTTCCTTTCGTTTCTTAATATTTTTCTTATTAATATTACTTTTGTTTTATATTTGTTGTTTTCATAACAATTAATATCTATTAGTATTCTTGTTAGAAAGTTAACTCAAATTTTATTTATTTACTTAATTTAACTTTTCTTCATTATAAATTAACTTTTCTTAAAACTTATCTTATTTTCTTTTCCACTTAATATTCTTTTTATATTACTTCTATGATTAAATAGAACTATAACCGCTAAGATTATACTATATATTAAATAGCTACTACCTTGTGAAACTATATAATGTTCATTTATAAATAAAGTTAATACTGGAAATAATACTGCTGCTGCACATGAACCTAATGAAACCATTCTTGTTAAAGCTATTAAAACTACTCCAAACACCAAACAAATTAATCCTATTTGCCAGTTGCTCATTAGTAATATTCCTAAAGCTGTTGCTACACCTTTTCCACCTTTAAATCCAAAGAATATAGGAAAAGTATGACCTAATACAACTGCTATTCCTGCTATTTGCACTAATAAAGATGCATTTTCTACTTTAAATGCCCAGGCTATAAACATTGCTATTAATATAGCAACTACACCTTTTAATATGTCGCAAATAAGTGTTATTGCTGCTGCTTTTTTTCCAACAGAACGAAGCATATTGGTTGTTCCTGCATTTCCACTGCCTTTTTCTCTTACATCAAATCCTGCCATTTTTTTACTAAAAATAACTGAAAAATTTATACTTCCTATTAAATATGCAATTATTGCTACTACAATGTTAAATACCATTATTCTTCTCCCTTCTCTCTTACAATTATTCTAACAGGTGTTCCTTCTAATCCAAATTCTTTTCTTATTTGATTTACTAAATATCTTTCATATGAAAAGTGGAACAATTCTTTATTATTTACAAAAATAACAAATGTTGGTGGTTTTGTTGAAGCTTGTGTACCATAAAAAATCTTTAATCTTTTTCCTTTATCTGTTGGTGGTTGTACTATTGAAATAGCTTCATTTATTACTTGATTTAGTACTGATGTAGATATTCTCATACTGTTTTGTTCATTTACATGGTTTATTAAATCAAATAATTTATTTACCCTTTGTCCTGTTTTTGCTGATATAAATATTATTGGAGCATATGATAAATATGACAATTTTGCATATATTTCTTTTTTATATCTTTCTAATGTCCCTGTTTCTTTTTCATATTCATCCCATTTATTTACAACTATTATTACTCCTTTTCCTGCTTCATGCGCTTCTCCTGCTATTTTTGCGTCTTGATCTGTTACGCCTTCTAATGCGTCTATCATCATCAAGCATACATCTGCTCTTTCTATTGCAAGTAAAGTTCTCATTATACTAAATTTTTCTATTGATTCTTTTACTTTGCTTTTTCTTCTTACTCCTGCTGTATCAATTAAAACATATTTTCCTTTTTCATTCTCAAATTTTGAGTCTATGGCATCTCTAGTTGTTCCTGCAATATTACTTACTATCGCTCTATTTTCTCCTAGTATTTTATTTATCAATGAAGATTTTCCTACATTTGGTTTTCCTATTACTGCAACTTTTATTATATCATCTTCATCTTCGTCTGAAGTTTTTTCAGGGAAACTTTCATAAATTTTATCTAGTACATCTCCAAGACCAAGTGCATTACTTGCTGAAATTGGATATGGGTCTCCTAAACCTAAATTATAAAATTCGTAAATTTCTTCTCTATCTTTTTCAAAATTGTCAGCTTTATTACAAACTAAAACTACTGGTTTTCCTGATTTTTTTAGCATAACTGCAATTTCACTATCTGCTGCTGTTACTCCTTGTCTTATATCAGTAAGAAATATTATAACATCAGCCATTGATATCGCAAGATTGGCTTGTTCTCTCATTTGAGATAAAATGATATCATCTGACTCTGGCTCTATTCCTCCTGTATCTATTAATGTAAAGTTTCTTCCTCTCCAGTTTGTATCAGCATAAATTCTATCACGAGTAACTCCCGGAGTATCTTGTACTATAGATATTCTACTTCCAACCAAATAATTAAAAAAAGTTGATTTTCCAACATTTGGTTTTCCTATTATTGCTACTATTGGTTTTGACATTTTTCTACCTTTCCTTTTTTATTTATATTTCAAAATTATTGTGTTATTTTGATATTTTTAATATTTTATAGTATAACACATTTTCTATTAAAATAACAACAAAATATTACAAATTTCTTGTGTTATAAATGGCAATAATAAATTTCCGATTTATTATGCACATATTTCACTTAAGATTTCGTTGGTACTTTTATAATTAAACATAGCTCTTGGATAATTATTTATCCAATCTTCTATATATTGTATAAATTCTTCTGAAATTGGCGTTATATCTGTTCCTTTAGGTATGAATCTTCTTATAAGTCTATTGGCATTTTCATTGCTTCCTCGTTCTCCTGAACGATATGGATGAGCATAATATACTTCTGTTCTTACTTTTTTTCTTCGATTATCATATGATTTCTCTAATGCTTTCCAATTCCTAAATTCCCCTCCATTATCAAAAGTTATTGTTTTAAATTTTTTATAAAATATATTCTTATATTTTCTTTCTATTAAATCTAATGCTTTTGCTACATGTTCTGCTTTCTTTCCAGGTATTTTCATAATTATTTCTTCTCTTGTCTTTCTCTCTGTTAATGTAAATAATACTGAGCCTCTTTTTTTAGTTCCTATTACTAAATCTCCTTCCCAATGTCCATATTCTTCTCTATTATTTGCTTCTTCTGGTCTATATTCTATACTTTTCTCTGGTGGTACTTTTTCGAATATTCTCTTTTCTTTATTTTTTTCTTTATATTCTTTGTTGTATATCATATCTCTTGATTTGATATCATAAATATCTCCTGCATATATATTATTTCTTATTGTTCTTGCACACATTTTTGTTTTAAAGTTCATGTTTTTTATTTCTTTTGCTATTACTTCTGGTGATTTTTTGTCTTCTTTTATTGATTTTTCAACATATGCTTTAAGTTCATAATCATTATCTATTTTTAATTTTGGTCCTTTTGCTTTTAGATAATATTCGTATCTTTGTTGTGCAACATCTGCACTATACACCCAGATTTCTATTAGCTCTGTTGTTAAATTTTTTACTAATCCTCTTTTTATTTCATTTCTTATTGTTTTTTCTGTTCTATCTAAAAGTCCAGCTATTTCAACCTTTGTTCGTTTATCTCTATTCCACCATCTTTCTATTGACTGTCTTTCTCCATAATTTAGGTGTTTACCTTTTTTACTTTTTGTGTTATTATTTTGTTGACACATATTAAAACCTTCTTTCAATGTTTGATTCGACACCAACATTGTATCATAAGTTTTAATATGTGTCTTTTTTATTTTTCACAAACTGGTAATTTAATTTTACCATTTATAGAATAAAAAATCATTTTAAACCTATTTAGTCTAAAATGATTTTTTATTTTATTTATTTAATTAATTATTCTTCATTCTCTTGCTGTTTTTCTATTTCTTCAATATCTTTAATATGCAATTCAATTTCTTCTGCTTTTGGTAATTGTGATTGTAAATATTCAGGTATATCTTGTAATAATTTATATTCGCTAACACCTACTGGTTTATTAATATCTTTTAGTGCATATTCTGCTACTAATTTGTCTTTATCTTGGCATAGTATAATTCCTATTGTTGGATTATCTCCGTCTTTTCTTAATATATCATCTACTGCTGATAAATAAAAATTTAGCTGACCTACGTCTATTGGTAAAAATTCCCTTGCTTTTAGTTCTACAACAATATAACATCTTAATTCTAAATGATAAAATAATAAATCTATAAAATACTCTTTATCACTAACAGTTAACCTATATTGATTTCCAACAAAAGCAAAACCTGTTCCGTAATTCTAACAAAACATTTTTAATCTTTGTTATCATTGCTTCTTCAATTTCTTTTTCTTTAACTTGGCCTTTTAATGATATAAAATCAAAAATATATGGGTCTTTTAAAGTCTGTAATGCTAAATCACTCTGAATATTTGGTAAAGTATTTTCAAAATTTGTTATTTTATCTGCTATTGCTTGTCTTTCATATAATTTGTTTTTTATTTGATTCTTTAATACATTAGTAGACCATCCGTTTTTTATAGTTTGACTAATATACCATTTTCTTTCTTCTATGTCTTTTACTTTATCCATTAAAATAACATTATGATACCATGTAATTTGTGCAAGAACTTCTTGCACAAATCCAAAATTCGGATATTCTACTGCAATTTTTTTCATATATTTTAAATTTCTAACAGAAAAACCTTGAATATCTGGAAATTGTATTTTTAAGTCTATTGATAAATTATTTATAAATTTATTTCCCCATTTGCTATTATCTACAATGATTTTGCCAATATGCCAATACATAAATATTAATTCTTTATTTACTGTTTGCATTGCACGATATTGTGATTTTAATACTTCTTGCTTTATATTTTCTAAAATTTGTTTATACTCTCTTATTTCTATATTATTTTGCATATTTTACCTCCTTTCATTTGTGCAAGAACTTCTTGCACAATTTTTTCATTTTATAAATATTATATCATTTCTCAGTATAATTTTCATTAAAAATCAAAATAAATTTTACTTTATTTGTAAATTTTTTATATTACTCTAAAAAAATCATTTTAAACCTATTCAGTCTAAAATGATTCTTTTATTTTACTTATTTAATTCATTCTTCATCATTTCCCAAACATCATCCGTTTCCATTCCCTTTTGCCAAGATGCTACACCAGCTAAGTTGTTTTCTTTTATCAATGACATTTTTGCTTTTAAGGATTCTACATCTTCTATCCACATTTTTTTAGTGTTTTCTCCTTCTTTATATTCAACATAATTTTGTTTAACATCATCTTTCCATTGTTTTTCTACATCTTCTGGTATAACATTTTCTATTTTATTCATTGCTACTGTTGATTTTTTTATTATTTCTCCGTCTGGATTTTCTGTCCATAATCTTGTGTAAAATGGAACTGCTAATATTAATTTTTCTGGTTGAACTTCTTCTGTTTTTAAAAATTTAGTTAAATTTAGTTTTATCCAATCATATCCTGCATTTGTTCCAGCTTTTTTGCTAGCCAAACCATATTGATCATATGCCATAAATATTATATAATCTGCTACATCACCTATAACATGTCTATCAAAACACATTGACCAAGTTTCTCCTCCATCTGGTGCTGTAACATCTACACTTGTAACTAAGCCTATTTCTTTCATTCTTGGTACTAATTCTATTATAAATCTTGAAAACATATCTTTATCTTTTTCTTTCATATTTTCAAAATCTATATTTATTCCATCTAAATCATATTCTATACATGATTTTACTATTGCATCAATTAATTTTTGTCTTATTTCATAGTCATTCATAATTTTAGATGTAATCTCTAAACTAGATGAAGCAGCCGGTGCATTTGATACCATTGGCCATACTTTATATCCATTTTCATGAGCCCATTCTATATAGCTAATTCCTTTATCACCTATATTTTCAACAAATCTTCCATCCTCATCAATATAGAAAAATGAAGGTGATACAACATTTACCCCATCAATTTTAGTTCCTGTTCTATCAGGAGCAGAAGCTACTTCTGAATAATAATCCCAAGTTAAATTAACTTTTCCTTCTATTTGTTTTTCTTCTTCTAAATTTTCTCTTTCTTTATATTCATTTGCTAATTTCTTTGTTTTAATATAACCTATTTTACCATTTTCTGTTCTTACTCTAGAGTATCCCTTATCTGAAGAAATTACTACAACTGTTGAGCCTTTTTTTATTCTATCAACTGTTTTTGCAATCATCTTTGTTGATGATTTTATTGATACATTTGAAGTTACTATTGCTTTTTTTTGTTCTTTGTCTAGTGAATCCATAGTTATCACTTTACTGTCTTCCATATGTTGAATTTCTACATTGTATACTTCCTTCATTTCTGAAATCGGTAAATAAATTGTATCATTTTTTTCTATTGCATGAGCATATATTTTTTTATTTGCTCCATTTATATTTATTACATTATCTTCAAAGCCTATTTCAGCTATTTTTTTATCATATGTTGTTATTATTTTATTTGATTCTTTTTCTTCATATATATATTTATCAAAAAAATTGGCTACATCACTTTTTGATAAATATATAATTCCATCTTCTATATAAATATCATTTTTTAAATTTGATGTTACATTCTTGTTAT
>CAJMRU010000013.1 GCA_905215845.1 uncultured bacterium | reverse complement strand
AAAATATTTTCCTGATAGATTAAGAAAGGAGAAATCTAAATGGAAGAAAGAAATCTTCGTAAAGTTATGGTAGGAACTGTTAAATCAAACAAAATGGATAAAACAGTTGTAGTAGCAGTAGAAACAAGTGTTAGACATAACACATATGGAAAAACAGTAAAAAGAACATATACTTTAAAAGCTCATGACGAAGAAAATGTTTGTCAAATAGGAGATAAAGTAAAAGTAATGGAAACTAGACCACTTTCTAAAGATAAAAGATGGAGAGTAGTTGAAGTTTTAGAAAAAGCAGATATTAAATAAGATAATAAATAAATGAAAAGATAAGAAGGGAGGAACCAAAAAATGATACAACAACAAACAAGATTAAAAGTAGCAGATAACACAGGTGCAAAAGAAATTATGTGTATTAGATGTTTAGGTGGTTCTTTTAGAAAAACATGTAACATCGGAGATGTAATAGTTGCTTCTGTTAAATCAGCAACACCAGGAGGCGTTGTTAAAAAAGGTGATGTTGTAAAAGCTGTTGTTGTTAGATCTAAAAAAGGTCTAAGAAGAGCAGATGGTTCATATATAAAATTTGATGAAAATGCAGCTGTAATAATAAAAGAAGATGGAACTCCAAAAGGAACTCGTATCTTTGGACCAGTTGCAAGAGAATTAAGAGAAAAAGACTACATGAAAATACTTTCATTAGCTCCAGAAGTATTATAAGATATTAACTTTAAAATATTTTAAAAAATTGGAAATAGTGAAAATATTTCGGAAAATTAAGAAAAGGAGGCAATCTCTAATGAGAATAAAAAAAGGTGATAACGTTCAAGTTTTATCTGGAAACGATAAGGGTAAAACTGGAGAAGTATTAGAAGTAATTCCAAAAGCTGATAAAATCATCGTTAAAGGCGTTAATGTTAGAAAAAAACACGTTAAAGCTAGAAAACAAGGAGATGAAAGCGGAATTATACCAGTAGAATGTGCTATTCCATCATCAAAAGTAAATGTAGTTTGCTCAAAATGTGGAAAAGCTACAAAAATAGGATATAAAGAAGATAAAGATAAAAAAGTTCGTATTTGTAAAAAATGCGGAGCAGAATTAAAATAAGAAAGGAGGATTAAGATAAATGGAAAAATTAAGAGAACAATATGAAAAAGAAGTAATCCCAGCATTAATGAAAAAATTCGGATATAAATCTGTTATGCAAGTTCCAAAGCTTGATAAAATAGTTATAAATATAGGTTTAGGAGATGTAAAAGAAAATCCTAAATCATTAGAAAATGCTATGAATGATTTAGTACAAATTACAGGTCAAAAACCAATAGTAACAAAAGCTAAAAAATCAATAGCAGCATTCAAATTAAGAGAAGGTGTTAATGTAGGTTGTAAAGTAACATTAAGAGCAGATAAGATGTATGATTTTGCTTACAAACTATTTAATGTAGCACTTCCAAGAGTTAGAGATTTTAGAGGAGTATCAGCAAATTCTTTTGATGGTAGAGGAAACTATGCTATGGGTATAAAAGAACAATTAATATTCCCTGAAATCGAATATGATAAAGTTGATAAATTAAGAGGTATGGATATTATATTTGTAACAACAGCTGAATCAGATGAAGAAGCTAAAGAGTTACTAAAATTAATGGGAATGCCTTTCAAAGCTTAACTTTAAACGGTAAAGATTTTTGAGGAAGGAGATAATAAAAATATGGCTAAGAAATCTATGAAGATAAAACAAGCTAGACCACAAAAATATAAAACTAGAGAATATAATAGATGTAAATTATGTGGAAGACCACATGCATATATAAGAAAATATGGAATATGCAGAGTTTGTTTTAGAGAATTGGCACATAAAGGAGAAATACCAGGAGTTAAAAAAGCAAGCTGGTAAAATTAAATAAATTATTATAAATTAGAATATATTAGATGAAATAACAAGATTTATCTAAGACATACAAAAAAGAAGAAGGAGGGAAGTAATAAATGAACATTACAGATCCAATTGCAGATATGTTAACAAGAATAAGAAATGCAAATAGTTCAAAACATAAAACAGTTGATATACCATCATCAAAAATGAAATTAGGTATAGCTGAAATATTATTTAGAGAAGGATATATAAAATCTTTCGAAGAAATAAAAGATGATGCTCAAGGAATTATAAGAGTAACATTAAAATATGACGAAAAAGGAACAAGAGTAATCGACGGATTAAAAAGAATTAGTAAACCAGGATTAAGAGTATATGCTTCTAAAGAAGAATTACCAAAAGTTCTTAATGGATTAGGAATAGCTATAATTTCTACATCTAAAGGATTAAAAACAGATAAAGAAGCAAGAGAATTAGGAATCGGTGGAGAAGTATTAGCATATATCTGGTAATAAAAAAAGAAGGAGGGAATTTAAAAATGTCAAGAATAGGAAATAAACCAATTACAGTACCAGCTGAAGTTACAGTTAAAATTGACGGACAAAAAGTTACTGTAACAGGACCTAAAGGAACATTAGAAAGAGAAATACATAAAAATATAACTTTAGAAATGGCTGATAATACAATTACAGTTATTAGAAAAAATGATGAACCTCAAAACAGAAGTTTACATGGTTTAACAAGAACTCTAATAAACAATATGATAATTGGTGTTACTGAAACATATAGTAAAGAATTACAAATAAATGGTGTTGGTTACAGAGTTGCAAAACAAGGAAACAACTTAAACTTAACATTAGGATATTCACATCCAGTAATATTCGAAGCACCAGAAGGAATTACTTTTGATGTACCAAATGCAAACACAATTATAGTAAAAGGTATTGACAAAGAATTAGTTGGTCAAACAGCAGCAGTTATAAGAACTAAAAGACCACCAGAAGTATATAGAGGTAAAGGTATCAAATATGCTGATGAGGTTATTAGAAGAAAAGAAGGTAAAACTGGTAAATAAATCAATTTTAATGAAATTCGGCATTTTGTTGCACTTTTTCAATGTTTTAATCAGACTAAAGCATACCAATGTATGCCATAAGCCTGCTTAGGTCTTTTGAAATGCACAATATACAGAATTTAATTAAAATAAAAAATGAAAATAACGATTCGAATTTATAGAAAGGAGAATAGAAATGGTAAAGAAAACAGATAGAAAAATGGAAAGAACAAGAAGACATATCCGTGTAAGAAGAAAAATATCTGGAACAGCAGAAAGACCAAGATTATGTGTTTATAGAAGTAATACAAACTTATATGTACAAATAATCGATGATGTTGCAGGAAAAACTTTAGCACAAGCCTCAACATTAGATAAAGAAATAAAAGTAAAATATGCAAACAAAGAAGCAGCTAAAGAAGTTGGAACTTTAATTGCAAAAAGAGCTGCAGAAAAAAATATTGAAACAGTAGTTTTTGACCGTGGTGGATATATTTATCATGGAGTAGTTAAAGAATTAGCTGAAGCTGCAAGAGAAGGCGGATTAAAATTCTAATAAGGATTTGCAAAAAATATAATTAATATAAGTTTATTTACATTAGTTAAAGGAGGGAAAAACTAAACGATGGAAGAAAGAAATAACGAATTAAAAGAAAAAGTAGTTGCTATCAACAGAGTTGCAAAAGTTGTTAAAGGTGGTAGAACTTTTAGATTTAGTGCAGTAGTAGTTGTTGGTGATGAAAACGGACATGTAGGTGTTGGAAATGGTAAAGCATCAGAAGTTCCAGATGCTATAAAAAAAGCTATTCAAGAAGCTAAAAAGAATTTAGTTGAAGTACCAATAGTTAATACAACAGTACCTCATGAATATATAGGAACATTTGGTAGTGCAAAAGTAATGTTAAAACCAGCTGAAGTTGGTACTGGAGTTATAGCAGGAGGAAGTGTTAGACCAGTATTAGAACTTGCAGGTTACAAAAATATAAGAACAAAAGTTATTGGAACAAACAATCCAAGAAACGTTGTTTATGCTACAATAAAAGGTTTACAATCTATGCAAACAATTGAACAAGTAGCTAAAAAAAGAGGTAAAAAAGTAGAAGAAATTTTATAATAGAATTAGACAATTAAATTAAGGAGGTGCTAACCGAAAATGAAACTAAGCGAATTAAAACCAGCCGTAGAAAGTGTAAAAAGAAATAGAGTAGGTCGTGGAATGAGTTCAGGTAATGGAAAAACATCAGGTAGAGGACATAAAGGTCAAAAAGCTAGATCTGGTGGTGGAGTAAGAAGAGGATTTGAAGGTGGACAAACACCATTATATAGAAGATTACCAAAAAGAGGATTTACAAATATTCACGCTAAAACATATACAGAAGTAACATTAAAAATGTTAAATAAATCAAAAGCAACAGATGTTACAGCTGAAACTCTATTAGAAGAAGGAATAATTGGGAAAATTAATGATGGTATAGTAATTTTAGCAACAGGAAAATTAGAGAAAAAATTAAATGTTAAAGCTACAAGATTTACAGCTAAGGCAAAAGAAGAAATAGAAGCTTTAGGTGGAAAGGCAGAGGTGATTTAATTGTTTAAAACATTAAAAAACGCATTAAAGACACCTGATGTAAGAAAAAGACTATTATATACATTATTATTAATAGTTGTATTTAGACTAGGATGCTATATAACAGTACCTGGTGTAGATAGTATAGCTTTAAACGAAGCAATGGGAAATACAGAAGGCATTGCAGGATTAATTGATATAATTTCTGGAGGAGCCTTCTCAAGATTCTCTGTTTTTGCAATGTCAATCAGTCCATATATTACAGCTTCAATAGTTATTCAATTATTAACATTTATAATTCCATCTTTAGAAAGATTAGCTAAAGAAGGTGGAGAAGTAGGAAAACAAAAAATAAATAAATATACAAAAATCTTAACAATAGTATTAGCATTAGTTGAATCTATTGGAATCTACTTCTCATACAGATCAACAGGAATATTTGTTGATAATAGTTTCTTAACAGGAGCATTAGTAGTAATAGGACTTGTTGCAGGAACATCAATATTAATGTGGTTAGGAGAACAAATCACAAGCAAAGGAGTAGGAAATGGTATTTCACTATTAATATTTGTTGGTATAGTTTCAAAACTACCAAGTGCTGTTACAACAATTTGGGGATTAATAATGCCTGAAACAGGATTTAGTACTGTAGGATTGTTAACAGCTTTAGGAATGATAATAGGAGCTATAATATTAATAGCAGGAGTTGTATTTGTACAACAAGCTGAAAGAAGAGTACCAGTTCAATACTCAAAAAGAGTTGTTGGAAGAAAAATGGTAGGAGCACAAAATACACATATACCATTAAAACTTGCAATGGCAGGAGTTATGCCAGTAATTTTTGCTTCATCATTTATGACATTCCCAGCTATGATTATACAAATATTTGTAAAAGACATAGCAAATCAAACAGGATTTTTAGCAGGACTATATAAATTTTCAATTGCTACATCTACAACAAATGTACCAATTGGATATACAATAGGTAATGCGATAGTATATTTACTATTAATATTAGGATTCACATTCTTCTATACTTATGCAACATTTAATCCTGCAGAAGTATCAAATAATATTAAGAAAAATGGTGGATTCATACCTGGAATAAGAGCAGGAAAACCAACAACAGAATACTTATCATCAATAATTTCAAAATTAACATTCTTTGGAGGACTATTTTTAGCAGTAATAGCAATCTTACCAATGTTATTAAGATTTACAAATCTAAATATCGCATTTGGAGGAACATCAATCTTAATCGTTGTAGGAGTTGCATTAGAAACAGTTCAACAATTAGAATCATTCTTAGCAATGAGACATTATAAAGGATTTTTGGAAAAATAAATTAAGTAAAAGATTTTGGGGACAGAGGAAAACTCTTTCCCCTAAAAGATTTTTTAGCTGATGATTTTGGGGTCGGAGACAAAAATCATGAATTTAAAATAAATAGAAAAAATTTAAATAATTTAGAAGTAATTTAGGATCGAAAATAGAAATAATTAAATTTACAAATAAAATTAGTTTGAAAATTTACAATGTAAAAATATAAAAAAATTACAAGAAACTTGCGATAATAATTTTTTCAATGTATACTATAATAAAAAATTATTAATATATATTGAAAAGGCTATTATGTCTAAAACAAAAGTAAAGGAAGTGTTATATATGACAATAATTATGTTAGGAGCTCCAGGAACTGGTAAAGGAACAGTTGCAGGAATATTATCAGAAAAATTAGATATTCCACAAGTATCAACAGGAGATATATTTAGAAAAAATATAAAAGAGCAAACAGAATTAGGAAAATTAGCAAATGAATATATATCAAAAGGAAATTTAGTACCAGATGAAGTAACAATTGATATAGTAAAAGATAGATTAAAGCAAGATGATGTGCAAAAGGGAATTATATTGGATGGATTTCCAAGAACAGTTAAACAAGCAGAAGCACTAGACGAAATATTAAAACAAGAAGGAAAAGAAGTTGATATAGTTATAAACTTAGAAACACCAGAAGAAGAAATAATAGAAAGAATAGTAAATAGAAGAGTATGCTCTAATCAAGAATGTAAAACAGTATATAATTTAATATTAAATCCACCAAAAGAAGAAAATGTATGTGATAAATGTGGAGCTGAATTAGTTCAAAGAGCAGATGACAATGTTGAAACAGTTAAATCAAGATTTAGAAATTATATAGACCAAACAAGTCCATTAGTAGAATATTATACAAAAGCAGGAAAGTTACAAACTGAATTAGTAAGTAAATCAGTTAATAAATTAGGAAAAGACGTGGCAGAAGATATAGTAAATATATTAAAAAATAAATAAATTAACTTTTCTATTTTTATTAGAAAGAAGGATTAAAAATGGTAACAATAAAATCAAAAAAAGAAATTGAACTAATGAGGGAAGCTTGTAAAGTAGTAGCTTTAACATATAAAGAATTAGAAGAAAAAATAAAACCAGGAATGACTACATTAGAATTAGATGAAATTGCAGAAAAAACAATGAGAAAATTAGGAGCAATTCCAGCAGAAAAAGGATATGATATAGGAATAAGAGGTGTTCCTAAATATCCAGCATCTATATGTGTATCAATAAATGATGAAGTAATACATGGAATACCATCAAAAAATAAAGTAATAAAAGATGGAGACATAGTAAGCGTTGACACAGTGGCTTTAAAAAATGGTTTTAACGGAGATGCAGCAAGAACTTTTATGGTAGGAAATGTTTCAAAAGAAGCAAAAAGACTAGTAGAAGTTACAAAACAAGCATTTTTCGAAGGAATAAAATTTGCTAAACCAGGAAATAGAATTGGTGATGTATGTCATGCAATTGGAGAATTTGTTCATTCACAAGGATATTCAGTAGTAAGAGAATTTCAAGGACATGGAATAGGAAGAGAAATGCACGAAGATCCAGGAATTCCTAACTATGGAAAAGCTGGTAGAGGAATAAGACTAGAGCCAGGAATGACACTTGCAATAGAACCAATGGTAATAGAAGGAAAGCCTAATATATTAGAATTAGATGATGGCTGGACCATAATAACAGAAGATGGAAGTTTAGCGGCTCATTATGAAAATACAATTTTAATTACAGAAAAAGAGCCAGAAATATTGACAATTCTTTAATAATGTTGTATACTTAAGTAGTTATTATCCATAATAGGATAATTTTGTAAAAAAATATAAAAAATTTGCTCTTTAAGGAGGGAAAAACTTTGGCAAAAGAAGATGTTATTGAAGTAGAAGGAGTAGTTGTGGAATCACTACCAAACACTAACTTTAAAGTAGAACTTGAAAATGGACATCAAATATTAGCTCATATTTCAGGTAAACTAAGAATGAATTATATAAAAATTTTACCAGGTGATAAGGTAAAAGTTGAACTTTCACCATATGACTTAAATAGAGGCAGAATCACTTGGAGAGCAAAATAATATAAGAATACAAAAGAAATATTTAACTAATCGATATAAATCAAGTAATCAAGTATTAGTAGAGTTAAAAATTAACCCAAAAATATATCTATTCATTGGAAATAATCCATGTGAAATTTAAGGGAGGTGCAAAAATGAAAGTAAGACCATCAGTAAAGAAAATATGCGATAAATGTAAGATAATAAAAAGAAAAGGTGTAATTAGAGTTATTTGTGAAAACCCTAAACACAAACAAAGACAAGGTTAATCCTTAAAACAAGTTAATAACACAAATTAGGTAGCGGCTGTGAAACCAAAAAGGTTTACATATCAAATTTGTGTTTATATATATGTCCAATAAATGCTTAAAGACTAGAGTAAACGCTAGTGCATTTCACCTTTAAGACAAAATTGGACAAACAACAAAATAAAAAATTTTGGAGGTGCAAAAAAATATGGCTCGTATAGCAGGAGTAGATTTACCTAAAGAAAAAAGAGTAGAAATAGGACTTACATATATTTATGGAATAGGTGTAACAAGTTCTAGAAAAATCTTAGAAAAAGCTGGAATAAACCCAGATACAAGAATAAAAGACTTAACAGATGATGAAGTTAATAGCATAAGAAAAGTTATTGACGAATCATATACAGTTGAAGGTGATTTAAGAAGAGAAGTAGCATTAAACATCAAAAGATTAACAGAAATAGGATGCTATAGAGGACTAAGACATAGAAAAGGTCTTCCAGTTAGAGGTCAAAGAACAAAAACTAATGCTAGAACAAGAAAAGGTCCTAGAAAATTAGTTAGTAAAAGCAAAAAATAATTAAAAGAAATCTTATATAGAAAATATCTAATGCTTATAAGGAGGGAAATAGATAATGGCTAATAAAAATACTACTAGAAAAACAGTTGCAAGAAGAAATAGAAAAAATATAGAAAAAGGTCAAGCACATATCCATTCTAGTTTCAACAATACAATAGTAACAATAACAGATGTACAAGGTAATGCAATATCTTGGGGAAGTGCTGGAGAATTAGGATTTAAAGGTTCTAGAAAAAGTACACCATTTGCAGCTGGTCAAGTTGCTGAAACAGCAGCAAAAACAGCAATGGAACATGGTTTAAAATCAGTAGAAGTATTTGTTAAAGGTCCAGGAGCTGGTAGAGAAGCAGCAATTAGAGCATTACAAACAGCAGGATTAGAAATAAGTGCAATCAAAGATGTAACACCAATACCACACAATGGTTGTAGACCACCAAAAAGAAGAAGAGTTTAATTAGAATTTATATAAAAAGACAAATAAAGATATACATGATATCATTTATTATGTCGAAGAAATTTTTAAAATATCCAAGTAAAAGGAGAAAAATTCTATTAGATGAATAGAAAATTATCCTTTGTCATTAGAAAAGAAAGGAGAAATAAAATGGCAAGATATAAAGATGAACAATGTCGTAGATGCCGTAGAGAAGGACAAAAATTGTTCTTAAAAGGTGAAAGATGTTATTCTGATAAATGTAGTATTTCAAGAAGAAATTATGCACCAGGACAACACGGACAAAAAAGAGCAAAACTTTCTGAATACGGAACTCAATTAAGAGAAAAACAAAAAACTAAAGCATATTATGGAGTTGGAGAAAAACAATTTAGAAAATATTTCGAAATGGCTTCAAACAAAAAAGGTGTAACAGGTGAAAATCTATTACAAATATTAGAAAGTAGATTAGATAATGTTGTATACAGATTAGGATTTGGTACATCAAGAGCACAAGCAAGACAATTTGTAAACCATGCTCAATTTGAAGTTAATGGAAAAAGAGTTGATATACCATCTTATTTAGTAAAACCAGGAGATGTTATATCTGTAAAAGAAAGCAAAAAAGATAACAGTACTATTAAAGTAAATGTTGAAGAATCTAGCAAAAGACCAATCCCAGCTTGGTTAGAAAAAGACAGTGAAAAAATGAGTGGTAAAGTAATCAGATTAGCTTCTAGAGAAGACATAGATCTTCCAATCGAGGAACATTTAATAGTAGAGCTTTACTCAAAATAATAAAGGTAGATAATAAAGGTTTAGTCAAAACTTTAATAAATTTACTAAAGAAACCTATGAAGTTTTTAAAAAGTTTGAGATATATTCTCGAATATTAGGAGGTAAAAATGATAGAATTTGAAAAGCCAAATATTGAATGTCTAGAGGTAGATGATACAAATAATTATGCAAAATTTGTATGTGAACCATTAGAAAGAGGTTATGGAGTTACAATAGGAAATTCTCTAAGAAGAATACTACTTTCATCACTTCCAGGATGTGCAATAACAAGTGTTAAAATTGATGGCGTATTACATGAATTCTCAACAGTTGCTAATGTTGTAGAAGATGTACCAGAAATAATAGTAAACTTAAAAAATGTTAGACTAAAATTTGATGGAAATGAAGAAAAAGTTTTAAGAATAGAACATAAAGGTGAAGGTGAAGTATTAGCAGGAGATATAATAACAGATGGAACAGTAGAAATATTAAATCCTGATTTACATATAGCAACTGTTTCAGAAGGTGGAAACCTACAAATGGAAATGACTGCTGATAGAGGTAGAGGATATAACTCATCTGATAAAAATAAAAAACCAAATCAAGATATATCTGTTCTTCCAATTGATTCTATCTATACACCAGTAAAAAAAGTAAATTATCAAGTAGAAAACACTAGAGTTGGACAAATGGTAGATTATGATAAATTAGTAATAGAAGTTTGGACAGATGGAAGCCTTAAAGCTCATGAAGCATTAAGCTTAGCAGCAAAAGTAATGACAGGTCATTTAGAATTATTTATAGACTTATCAGAAGCTGCTAAAAATACACAAGTAATGGTTGAAAAAGAAGAATCTAAGAAAGAAAAAGTCTTAGAAATGTCAATAGAAGAACTTGAATTATCTGTAAGATCATTTAACTGTTTAAAAAGAGCAGGAATTGCAACTGTTGAAGATTTAACAAATAAAACAGAAGCAGATATGATGAAGGTAAGAAATTTAGGAAAGAAATCTTTTGATGAAGTAACTGCAAAATTACATGCATTAGGATTAGACTTTGCTAAAGATGATGAATAGGAATATATAATAAGGGAAGGTGAAAAGAAGTGGCTACAAATAGAAAATTAGGTAGAAAAACAGATATTAGAATGGCAATGTTAAAAACTTTAACAACAGACTTAATTATGCATGGTAAAGTTGAAACAACATTAGCAAGAGCAAAAGAAGTAAAATCAATTGCTGATAGTATAATATCACTTGCTATAAAAGAAAAAGATAATTTTGAAATGGTAGATGTTAAAGTAGTAAAAGCTAAACTAGATGATAATGGAAATAAAGTAACAGAACTAGTTAAAAGCAAAAACGGAAAAGAATACTTAAAAGTTGTAAAAGAAGAAAAAGTAGAAAAAAGACAAAAAGATATGCCATCAAGATTAAATGCAAGAAGAAAAATGATGAAAAAAATAAACAAAGTAAAAGATAGCAATGGTAATAATGTAGATTTATTAGACAAACTATTTAATGAAATAGCTCCAAAATACGCAGGTAAAAATGTTGGAGGGTATACAAGAATAGTTAAAGCTGGTCCAAGAAGAGGAGACGGAGCAGAAGTTGCTATATTACAATTAATATAATTGATTTAAGAAAAGAGTTGAATTTTAGATTTGGCTCTTTTTTTATAGATAAAATTTTCAAATCTATTGCTTATTTAATGCTAAAAGTATATAATTCCAATATACAAAATGACTTGATTTTGATTTGATTTAGCTTTTGTAGATTTTTTTGAATAAAATAATGAAAATGGAAAAGACTACAAGAAAGTTAACTATTAAAATTAGAGATATAAAAACGAAAGAAAGGGTGTAGAAATTAAATGAAAACAAAAGTGAAAAAATCTAGTAAAGGTATTACTTTAATAGCACTAGTAATAACAATAATAGTGCTATTAATATTGGCAGGAGTAAGTATAAGTATGCTAACAGGAGATAATGGAATAATTACTCAAGCAAAAAAAGCAAAAGAAAAAACAGAAGAAGCTAAAATTAAAGAAGAACAAGAATTAGAAAATTTGTTAAATAGAATAACAAGTGAAGTGCCATCAGAAGAAGGATACAATGAAAGTAAAAGCGTAAATAGTCCAAGAACAACAACAGGGATGATACCGATAAAATATAATGGAACAGATTGGGTAGTATGTTCAAAAGAAGACCCAGAATGGTATAGTTATGATGATACGAAAAAGTGGGCAAATATCATGTTAAGTGATGGAACATATAAAGAAGGAAAAGTACAAGAAGGACAAGTGGTAAAAGAAAATGAACTAGGAAGTATGTATGTGTGGATACCGAGATATGCATATAGAATAGCAGGAGAGAAAAATATAGAAGTAAATTTCCTAAAAGGAAATACAAACCAAGATAAAGACGGAAAAGAATATACAGAAGATGAAAATGTAGATGTATGTGGAAGCATGTATTGCATGAAAAATGTTCCAGGGGCATTAGCTGGAGAATATCGTAGTATTTCCAATCCAGAAGAAAATATTGGTAAATATTTAGAGAGTGATTTTCATAGCATGATTTTTAGGACAGAATATTTAAAGAAACGTGAGATGCTTTTCCATGAGAGTACAATATTAACAGGATTTGAATTTTTAGCCGCTGCATGTTTACATACAAATAATAGATCCTGGTATCAAGGAGTTACATATACACATCGTAATATACATAGGCCAGACTGGATAAGCACAGAAAAATGTAAAACAGAACGTCCGCAGCCAGTAGAGATAGCTCCGGGACATGTTGTAAAATGCCATTACCCGGATCTGAAAAAAGAAACAGAATAACAAACGCAGACAGTAAAGCCATTGCTGAGAGACTACAGGAGGAAGGCGATGTATACATTTAACAGAGAAGAGTATAACAAGAGAATGGAATGGTATGTAGGTGCCCGATTCGGAATGTTTATCCACTGGGGACTGTATTCAATTCCGGCAAGAGGCGAGTGGGTGCGCAGTGTTGAGGAAATTCCGAAGGAAGACTACATGAAATATTTTTATGAGTTTGATCCTAAGGATTATGATCCAAAGAAATGGGCGAGAGCGGCAAAAGAAGCCGGTATGAAATATGTAGTATTAACAGCGAAGCATCATGATGGTTTTTGTCTGTTTGACAGTAAGTATACAGAGTTCAAGTCTACTAATACAAAATGCGGCCGCGATCTTGTTGCAGAGTACGTAGAAGCAGTTCGAGCAGAAGGCCTGAAGGTGGGTCTGTATTTTTCCTTAATTGACTGGTATCATGACGATTTTCCACACTACGGTGATCGTCAGCACCCGATGAGAAACAATCCGGCATACACAAACGAGAATCGCAATTGGGATAATTATGTAACATTTATGCATAATCAGGTGCGCGAGATTTGTACTAACTATGGCCAGATTGATGTGCTGTGGTTTGATTTCTCCTATGACGATATGATGGGCGAAAAGTGGGGGGCTACAAAGCTTGTAAATATGGTGCGAGAGCTTCAGCCGCAGGTAATTATTGACAATCGCCTCG
>CAJMRU010000012.1 GCA_905215845.1 uncultured bacterium | reverse complement strand
GAAAACATAGATGATGTTATTATGAGATTTATAAAATTTAAGAAAAATAAAAATAAAATATATGTATATATGGAAGAAAATACAAAAGATGAAGGAGGAAATGAAGATGACTGATGAAAATATTATAACAAATATATTATCGATAAGCGTAATTATTATGACAATAGTATTAATAGTATTGATTATAACATATATCATTTTAAAAAGTAAAACTAAAGAAAAAAGCAAAAAAGAGAAAGAAAAGCAATCTGATATAATTAATAAAAACTCTAAAAAATCCAATAAACCAACTACAGATTTAAATTCTACTATTTCATATTCTAAAAATTCAATTTATGATTTTATGGAATTTGACAAAATAGAGGATAGTATGATTGTTCAAAAAGGTGGAAAAAGATATATTATGGTTGTTGAATGCCAAGGGGTAAATTATGATTTAATGTCACAATTAGAAAAGGTTGCAGTAGAAGAAGGGTTTCAACAATTTTTAAATACTTTAAGACATCCAATACAAATATATATTCAAACTAGAACAATAAATTTAGAAAGTTCTATTGCTAATTATAAGAGCAGAGTAAAAAATATTGAAGCAACTTACAATAGTATGATGTATGAATATAATAGAAATGTACAAAGTGGAAATTATACTAGGGAACAATTGGAAAGACAATTTTTTGAACTGACAAAACAGAGAAATATGTTGGAGTATAGTGCAGATCTTATTTCAAATACTGAAAAAATGAGTTTAAACAAGAACGTGTTAAATAAAAAGTATTATATTGTTATACCATATTATCCAGAAGAAGGCTTAAATGGTAAATATCAAGCAGAAGAATTAAAAAGTATGGCTTTCTCAGAATTATATACAAAAGCACAATCAATAATAAGAACTTTGTCAGCTTGTTCTGTTAGTGGTAAGATTTTGAATTCAATGCAATTGTTAGATTTATTATATGTTGCATATAATAGGGATGACTCTGAGGTATTTGGACTTCAAAAGGCATTAATGACAGGGTATGAAGATTTATATTCTACGTCACAAGATGTTTATGAAAAGAAAATAAAAATTTTAAATCAACAAATAGAAAATAGAGCAATAGATTTAGCAAATGAAAAAATCGAAAAAGTAAAATCTAAGAGTCATCAAAAAGCAGACGAAAAAGAACAAAACATGGATGATTTAATTAGTAAAATGGCAGAAATTATATTAAAAGAAAATAAAAGGTATATAGGAGCAGATGTAGCTAATGAAGCTATAAGGGAAATAAAAAAGGAAAGAGAAGATGAATCAAAAGATAAGGAGGTAGAGACAAATGAGAAAATCAAAAAGACAACAAGAGGAAGAAAAAAAGCAACAGCTTAAAAAAGTAGAAGAACCAGGAACTTTGAAAAAGAAAACTATTAAAGAATTAATAGCACCTTCAGGAATAGATGCTTCAAAAATAGATCATTTAGAAATTATTTCTAATGTAACAAGATATGCAAGAAGTTTCTTTGTATCATCACTTCCTAGAATGTGTTCGTTTCCAGAATTATTTAGGGATTTATACTTTTTTGGGGATATAAATACATCTATATATATAACACCAATTGCAGAATCAAGATCACAAAATGAATTAAATAGAGTTATAAATGAGTTAGAAACAGAAAGAATAGTGGCTGCTGATAGAGGAAATATCAATAGAGAAAGTAATTTGACTCAAAAAAGATTTGAAGCAGAGCAATTAAGAGATGAGATAGCAGCAGGATTTAATAGAATGTATGAAGCTTCTATTATATCAACAGTATTTACATATAATTTAGATGATTTAGATAAAATGACTAAAATGCTTGCAACAGAAATGTCCAAATCTCTTGTTAGTATGAAAAGTACATGGGCTATGCAAGAAGAAGGATTTAAATCAAATTTACCTTTGATGGAAGATAAAATAAAAAAGATACATTCTTTTGATAGTAGATCAATGGGAACAGTATTTCCTTTTATTACATCGGAAGTAGGACATTCAACAGGAGTTCCTTTAGGATATAATAAGCAAACTGGAACACCAATATTATTCGATAATTTTCATCCATCATTAACTAATTATAATATGGTAATATTTGCTAAATCTGGTGCTGGTAAGTCAGTTACAATGAAAACTTTAATATCAAGATCTTCTGTATTAGCAGGAATAGAAAGTTTAGCTCTGGATGCTGAAGGAGAGTATACGATAGTAGCAGAGAGTTTAGGAGGAATTAATGTTGTATTAAGTCCTAATTCAAAGACAGTTATTAATTTATTTGATATAGAGCCAGAATCAATTAAGGATGAAATAACAGGAAGAGAAAGAATTGTATTAAATGTAGAAAATAAAGTTGAAGACGTAACACAAGCTTTATTAACTATGGCTAGAGGTAGTACAAGAAGTACAGATGTAAATGAAATTACTAAACAAGTTATAGCAGAAATAGTATCAGAAGAATATGCAGGTAGAGGAATTACAAATGATCCTGCAAGTTTATATATATCAGGAGAAACCTTACAAAAAGGAGATAGGTTATATAAAGAGAAAAAGGAAATGCCAACAATAGGCAGTTGGTATAAAAGATTGGAACAAAAGGCTAAATCTAATTTAAATAAAGATTATAGTTTCCATTATAGTTATTTATTGAAAGTAATGAGACAATATATAAGAGAGTATAATGGTCAAATGGCATATTTTGATGGACAATCTACTTTTGAATTATTAGAAGGAGCACCATTTATAAATCTTGATATATCACAACTAGAAGAAAGATTTGCAAGGCCACTTGCTCAACAAATATTACTTTCTTGGATTTGGGAGAAATATGTAAAGAAAAATAGTGAAGATAGAAGTAAAGCAAGACAAAAAAGAGTACTAGTAGACGAAGCATGGATGTTACTTCCATATCCAGAAGCCGTAGACTTTTTAAATACAATGGCAAGACGTGCTAGAAAGAGAAATGTATCATTAGCAATTGTATCACAAAGATTTCAAGACTTTTATGAAAGACCAGAAGCTCAAGCTGTTTTAACATCTTCTGATACAAAATTATTCTTAGCACAGGATAAATCAGAAATTCAATACTTGAAAGAAGTTTTTAAACTAAGTGATGGTGAAGCAGGATTTTTAGTAACATGTCTTAAAGGAGAAGGGTTATTAAAAGTTGGATCAGATACTGCTATTTTACAGATTGTTCCAACTGCAAAAGAATTCGAATTTGTTGAAACTAACTTAAATAAATTAGTTTCAAAACAAAAGCAACGACAGGTATAAAAAGTAAGGAGGAGAAAATGAAATTTTTAACTAATAAAAGTATTATACAAAAGATAGTAATATCTATATTATTTGTTATTCTTTTTAGCTTTGTAGTACCAGTAAGAGTTGAAGCAGGATTTTGGGATTTAGGTTTTGATTTATTAAAAGAAGTGTCTCATTTGATAGCTGGAATTGGAGATGTTGTTGTTCGGAGCAATGAATCATTTTATGTTAGGGACAACTCAATTAATTGGATCGTCAATGCTATCACAGGATGATCCCAATTTTAAAAAGGAAAATAAAGAAAAATCTTATTTATTTGTAACAGCAGATCAATTCAATACTGCACTTAAAGAATCAAGGGTTAAAATATCAGGAACAGAACTAGATGGGATCTTTTTTAGTGATTGGAAGATACCTAATATACTATATTCACCTGAAAATATTTTTGCAAATAAAATTCCTGCTTTTGATATAAACTTTGTAAATCCCCATAAATATGAGGCGATTGAATTAGATGAAGATGGAGATGGAACTAAATCTAGTTCTAATAAAGTAGAACAAACTCCAGCAGAAAAAATTGCACCTACTATTGCATCTTGGTATAAGGGATTTAGAAATATTGCTATTGTAGGTTTACTTTCAGTACTAGTGTATTTAGGAATTAGAATTTTATTAGGATCAACTGCACCTGAAAAAGCTAAATACAAACAAAGATTAGTAGATTGGTTAGTAGCGTTATGTTTGGTATTTGTTATACATATAATAATGTCAGGAATTTTAATGATTACAGAGAAAATAACAAATTTATTTAGTCAAGAAAGTAGCGATGTAATAGTAGCTGTTGCTGAAGATCCTGAAGCCGTAAATAGTGCAGCAGATATAGAAAAAAATACAATAGGTGATTCATATGGATTCAGGACTAATTTAACAGGTTATGTTAGATTTATGGCTCAATCAAGTGAATTTGGAGATTCAGCTATATATACAATTTTATATGTGGCTTTAATAATATATACAGTTATGTTTACATTTACATATTTTAAAAGATTTTTATATATGGCTTTTTTTACAATGATTGCACCATTAGTAGCTTTAACTTATCCTTTGGACAAGGTTAGAGATGGAAATGCACAGGCATTTAATTTATGGTTTAAGGAATACACAATGAATGCAATACTTCAACCAGTTCATTTAATATTATATACTGTTCTCATTTCGTCAGCTATGTCACTAGCAGTAGATAATCCTATTTATGCAATTGTTGCAATAGCATTTTTATTACCAGCAGAAAAATTTATAAAGAAGATGTTTGGTTTAGACAGAGCAGAATCAACTTCAGCATTAGGAGCTTTTGCAGGAGGAGCTTTAACTATGAAAGGTGTAGGAGCTGTTGCTGGAATGTTTAAAGGAAATGGAAAAAAGGCTCAAGAAAATAGTGGAGTATTAGATAAAGCTTCTACAGGATTGAAAACGGCAGGAGCAGTTACTAAAAACCCATTACTTTCTATTGCAGGAGGAGCAGTAGACTTAATTGATAAAGGAAAAGATGTAGCTGTAAAAACTGCAAAGGGTGTTGCAAAGACTGCAGTTGCTGCTGGAAGTACTGCTTTAGCTAGTGTAGCTGGAGATGATGGAATGGGAGTAGAATATGGTGATCAAAATACTAATAATGTAGGTGTAAACAATCAAAAAGAAGGAAGCGAAAATCATAAAGATAAAGATAAGGATAAGAATAATGATAATGATAATGGAGAAAAAGAAACAAAAAATGTTAGCAATATATCAAGAATTAAGAGAGGATTAAAAGATGTAGCGGAAGTTAAAAGAAGAAAGATAAAAAGTACTTTTAGTAGAAAAAATATTGGAAAAAATCTTAAGTATGTTGCAAAAGCTGGCACAAAATTAGTTGGAGCAGGATTAGGAGCAACAGCTTTAGGAACTGTAGCAACAGCAGCAGCGATGACTACTGGTGATATGGGAAATGCCGCAAGTATGTTAGCAGGAGGAGTTGCAACAGGAGCTGGCTTAGGTGGATCTATGGCTGGAAAAGTTGCAGATGCAGTGGAAAAGAAAGTTTCAGAATCAAATACAATAAGTACTTTTAAATCTTCATATAATTATGATAGGTTGGAAACTATTAAAAAGAAGGAAAGAGAAAGAGAGTTTAAAGAATTTAAAGAAAGTGCAGAAAACTATCAATTTTTAATAAATAAAGGATTTAATGGTGAACAGGCAAAAGAATTTTTAGAAAAAGAGCTTCAAGATTATTATGATGTAGGAATAAGAGATCTTAATCTAGTGGTTAAAGCAGAAGAAAAGTTAAAGAAAAAAGGATATAGCAAAGAAAGAAGAGTACATGCAGCAGGTATAGCAAATCAATTACCTAAAGATTTTAAGAAGAATTATGATGAACAAAATAAATTTATGAAAAATGCTAAAAAAACGACTACATTAACTAAACATCAGATAATGGAATTAAATAATGATATGAAAGAACTATTAGATTAATTTTAGAAAGGGATGAAATGATATATGAATAAGTTCATTAGATTATACAATCAAAATAGATTTAAATTTTGGATAATAGTAATAATTGTTTTATTCCTTTTAGCAATTTTGCAGTTATTCAATTCAGCATATAGAGAGCAAATGCAATCTAAATATAATTCTAATAATGTTGAAAGTGAAGTTGCTGAAGAAAATACTTATGAAGAAGAAGGAAATTCATTAATTTCTGATGATAAAGTAGCAAAAAACTTACAAAAGGATTTTGGAAAATTAATAGATGATTTTTTAAAAAATTGTATTAATGAAGAATATGATCTTGCTTATGATGCTTTAAGCAAAGAATGTAAAACAGAACTTTTTCCATCAAAAGAAATATTCATAGATCAATATTGTTCTAGTAAATTTACTAAAGATAAAGATTATGAATTTCAAGCATGGTCAACTAATAAAATATATGTTTATTTAGTTAAGATATATAACAATATGTTAGCTACAGGAACTAAGCCTACTAGTTTAGTAATTCAAGATTATTATACAATTGTAAAAGAAGATGGAAATTATAAATTAAATATAAATGGATATGTTGGAAGAGTTCGTAGAGGAAAAAAAGAAGAAGTTGATGGAATAAAAATTACAGCAGATTATTCAGATATATATATGGATTATGAAATTTATTCTTTTGATGTAAAAAATAATACTGAAAATGATATTTTATTAGACACAACATTAGAAAGTGATACTGTATATGTAGAAGATAAAAATGGATTTAAATACAATGCTTTTATGTTTGAATGTCTTGAAGAAGATTTAGTTATAAAAGCAGGAGAAGAAAAAAATGTGAAAATTAGATTTAGTAATAATTATAATGAAGGAATAAGTATGGAAACAATTGTATTTGACAAAATTGTAAGATTTTATGAAGATTATAAAGTAAATGATGAATATGTAGACTTTTTAGAATTAAAAATTTCTTTATAGCAAAAGTTTTTACTGAAAGGAGGTGTATTTGTGGGAGTTAATGATGATTTTGATGAGAAAAAATTAGACCAAAATGAGAGAGATACCAAAAGGAAAAAAGCAAAAGTTAAAGGTAAAGTTACAGGTGCAGTATTAAAAATAATTTTTCTCAAAGTAGTATTAATGCTAGCTAAAATAGCATGTATTCTTGTTATTTTTACAATGCTACATGATTTTATAGAAAAAATTTTAGGACCTATAAGAACAGAAAATATGCCAGAAGAAACTTTATCTGAATTTAGTATAGATAAACTAGAGGAAGAAGTAAAAGTAAAAGGTGATGAAGAAAATGGATATTATCTAGGATATGATCAGGATTTTGATGAGATAATTAAAAAATTAGCAGAAAGATTTAAGAAGGAACATAACTTATTAAGAACAAATGAAGAAACTGTTGAAAAATTAATGAGAGCACAATTTGTATCACAATTTCCTAATTTAGGTGGTTCTATAAGTCAAGAAGAATTAGACAAAAAATTAGAAGAACAAGAAGCAAAAATTGAAGAAGAAGATAAAGAGGGTGAAGAAGAAGAAGGGGAAGATGATATTTCAGAACAATATGGATTATTATGGTGGCCACTACCTTTAGATTGTCCTATAACAAGTGACTTTGGACCTCGTCCAGCACCATTACCAGGAGCTAGTACAAATCATGGTGGTGTTGATATTGGTTGTGCAGAAGGTACAATAGTAAGAGCAACTCAATCTGGAACTGTTATTTATGCAGGTGACAATGGAAATGCAGGAATTATGGTTGCTATTGATCATGGTGGGGGATATACTTCTACATATATGCATAACTCAGAACTTTTAGTATCGTCAGGACAAAAAGTTGCTAGAGGAGATCCTATTTCAAAATCTGGAAATACTGGAAATTCTGCAGGACCACATTTACATTTTCAAATAGAAAAAAATGGTGTTAAAGTAGATCCAGAAGGATTTAAATATCAAAATTATCCAGGAAAAGGAACAAAGACTTTCGGAAGTATAACTAATTTAAATGGATTTTTATTTATAGGAGATTCGATAACAGAAGGAATAGAAGAAAATACTAAATTAAAAGATAGCATTACATATAAAGCAGTAAGTGGTTCAAAACCATCAGAGTGGTTGAACGATAAAAAACATTCAGGAAAAGAAACTTTTTCATCTTTACCAGATGATAGTAAGTCAATAAAAGGTATTTCATTAATGTTGGGAACAAATGATGTTTCTGAAATAGAAGAAATGAAAAAATTAATAGTAAAAATACATGAAAAATATCCTGAAAAAACAATTTATGTTAATAAGATTTTACCATTTCCAAATTCTAAAGGAAAAGAGGAAATAGAACAAAGAAAGAAATTTGTTAAAGAAATTGAGGAATACTGTAAAACTTTAAGTTATGTAATATATATAGATGCAACAGAAGGTGTAGAGTTACGTAAAAATAATGTTGAGCCAACAGATGAAGGTTATGAACAATTAGCTAAAAATATAAAAAAAGCAATATTAGAAGCTTCAGTAGGATCTAATGAGATGCCTGAAATGGGTATAGAAGCAGATAATAGTTATGTAAGTAAGTATGATGGTTTTCAAGGGAATATAAAAATTAGAAGAGTTACACCAAATAAAGAATTAGGAGAAGTAAAAAATACTGGTTCAGGAAGTATTTCTTCAACAGAGGTTGAAAGTTTTTCGTCAGATGGATTAGGAACAAAGCAAGATATACCTGAAAATATTAAGCAACAAATGGAAGGGGTTTCTATGCAAAATTTGACAGGAATAACTTATGATGAATTATCATATTTGACAATTCCACACTATGATTTTTATGGAAATATAAAAAATGGTCATATGGTAGTTAATAAAAAAGTAGCAGATGAAGTATTATTGATATTCCAAGAATTGTATAAGATAAAATATCCAATAGAAAGAATGGAAATTGTTGATAATTTCGCTGGTTCAGATCATAAAACAGGTACAAGCTTAGATTTTGCATCTATAGAAGCAAATAATACATCAGCTTTTAATGATAGAATGACGGCAGGAGGAAGTAATTCAGGAAAAGTACCTTCAAAGCATGCAAAAGGACTAGCTATAGATATAAACCCTCAAATTAATCCATATATAAAAGATGATGGTTCATGTTCACACGAAAATGCTAAAATGTTTACTACTAATAGAGGTATAACAGATCCAAAACCTGGATGGACAGATGCCCAAAAGAGAGCATGTATTACAAAAGATGCTCAAATTTATAAGATATTTGAAAAATATGGTTGGAAATGGTTAGGAACAGACGATAATAAAAATGATACACAACATTTTTATAGGGAAAATACAGAGAATGCTAAAAAAATACCAGAAGAGATATGGTCACAAAATGGAGAGACAGAAGATACTGAAGATGGTGGAAGTAGTGGAAATAATAATACTAATGAAAACGATAGTGATACAGAAAATAGTGAAACAAATACTACAGATAATAAATTAGAACAAGAGATTGCTACATATATAGAAAATACTGCAACTTCAGGAAAATGGGGAGTATATGTTAAAAGCTTAAAATCTAATGATGTAGTAGTTAATATAAATAATGAAAAATTACAATCTGCAAGTCTTATAAAATTATTTATAATGGCAACAACATTTAATGAAATTTACAAAGGAAATATTTCTTTAGAGAGTGTTGAAGCTGATTTAAAAATAATGATAACTCATAGTGATAATGATGCTACTAATAGATTAATTGATAAATTAGGGTTTGATAAGATCAATCAATATATAAAAGCTAATGGATATACTAATACAGAAATAAATAGAAAGATGTTAGCTTCTAAAAGTTCAGGAGATAATTATACTTCTGCAAAAGATGTTGGGAAAATTTTAGAAGAGATAATGGAAGGGCGTTGTGTAAGTCAAAGTGCTTCTTCAAAGATGTTAAGTTATCTAAAACAACAAACATTAACTGAAAAGATTCCAGCAGGAGTACCTGATGGTGTTGAAACAGCTAATAAGACGGGTGAATTAGATAATGTAGAAAATGATGGAGCAATAGTATTTAAAGATGGATCACCATATATAATAGTTGTTATGTCAAATGATGTAAATGATACAGCAACAGCTAGAAAAAATATAGTAGAAATATCTAAAAAAGTATATGAAGGAATAGAAGATGGTGGAGTATCAACTGGAATTAATACAGGAGAATCATCTTCGAATGCATCAAGTTCTATAAATTCAAAAGTGTTTGATTTGAAATTTGTAACTGGAAGTATTTTTGAACAATATGTTGCTAATAATGATCCTAAGGCTTTAGAAGTATTTACAATAGATTATGAGGGACAATTGCTTACAGCTAAATGGTCATATGATAGCAGTGCATCACCACCATTAAAAATAATAAAAAATTCTCCAATAAATCTAAAAACAGTAATGCAAAAATATACTACTACTTATGAATATTTATTAGATTTTTGGGCTGATATAAAAGAAGAAGATTTTATAAATGCTTTTGCTGATATGGTATTAGATAGTGAATTTGTAATTGCTATAGAAGATAATGTTAATACAAATGCTAAAGAGGTAATTACAACTATAAATGGTGAAGTTGTAGGAGAAGAGGTTACTGTAACAGAGACAGTAAGCGATACTATAGAATTAACATATGCTGACAATTGGTTTATAACAGTTAATAAAGAATTTGATTATGCTACTATGATACAAGGTTCAGGATTAACTGCTGATCCAGGAGGAAGTTTAGGTCAGTTTAGAACTACAACCTATTGTTTTGGATGTAATGATGATGGAAGTGGAAACTTTGGAACAACAGCTACAGCTTCAGGAGTACCTGCAACAGTAAATCATACAATTGCAGTGTGTCCAGAATATTTCTCAGATCCTAATAGTCCTTTGGCAAAAGGTAAGCAAGTATTAATAAATGGAGTGGTTTATACTGTAGAAGATACTGGAGGAGGATGTAATTATTTTGGACATAATTGGATTGACATTTATGTAGAATCTTGTGATACTGCTAATGTACCTGATTATCAAGAAGTATTTATTCCTGAAAATATAAGAGATGCAAATGCAGAAGGTGATACTGACTCAGATAATGACAGTAAAGAAGATAAAGAAGATAAAGATGATAAAGAAGATAAAGATGATAAAGAAGATAAAGATGATAGTGATAATAAAATAAATACAACTCTTTTAAAAACATCATTTGGAAATTTTGCAGGAAAAGTAACATCAAATGTTTCTATGAGTGTAAATGAGACTCAATTGGATGAAAATAGATTAGAAATAGTAACAACAACAAATACAAACTTTTCATGTAAATACGAAACTGGAACTACAAAAGCTAAGTTTAAGGTAGAGGAATTTCTAAAAGTATTTGACGAGAATCCAGAAGGTCTAGAAAGTATAAAACCAAAATGGCTTATAGAATTAGTTCAAGAAAATGCAGCATATATGACAGATATTACTAAATACTTATTGAATAAATTGATGGGAGAAGAAATATTTGAAGGTATAGATTTGGATAGAATATTAGAAAGATTTGAAGATAATAGCTTCTCTGGTTTATCAGGTTTTGCAGGAGATAGTATTCAAGAAAAAGTATGGTTTGCTTTATTAGATTTAGGATATAGTAAAGAAGCTGCTGCGGGGGTATTAGGAAATATCGAAGCAGAATCAGGATTTAATCCTAATGTAATAGAGGGAGGCAGTGGAATAGGATTTGGATTATGTCAATGGTCTTTTGGTAGAAGGACTCAATTGGAAGCTTATGCAGCAAGTAAAGGTAGAGATCCAGGTGACATAAATACTCAAATAGAATTCTTAATAGGTGAAATTACTCCAGGAGGAGGAGCTGACGGATTTGCTTCATATCAATTATTAACATATAACGGATATTCACCTTCAGATTGGGAAAATGCAACAACACCAGAAGAAGCAGCTATAGCATTCTGTTGGTCATTTGAAAGACCAGGTGTGCCAAGGATGGATGTTAGAACTGAAGCAGCAAGAAGGTATTATGAAGAGTTGAAAGATAAGAAAAAACCAATGGGAGGAGATATCTTAGAAGTATGTGAACAAGTAATGAATGATATGATTTCAAGAAATGTACATTATTCTGTTTCTGAGGATAAATTAATATGGCATGATATAGTAGCTGCTTCAAGTGCACCATATGCTTGTTGTGCTACATATGTGTCAAGTGTTTTATATCATGCAGGTCTTTTAACAGAAGATCAAATAAATGCATATAATTATCATTGGACAGGTGAAGGTGGAATTCCAGATATGCTTGCTGCTGCTGGATGGACACAAGTAAGCCATGATGATATTCAACCAGGAGATGTTATTAATGATTTTACAGTTCATGTTCTAATTTATGCAGGTGGAGATATGGTTTGGGATCAAACTTCTGCTGTTGTATCATCAAGTGGTAAACCACCTTCAGGAGGACCATATGCAGGTTGGAGTAGTAAATATAAGGGAAGATCTAATGTTCAAGTTTGGAGAGCTCCATAAATGATAGGAAAGAGAGGAATAATATGAAAAAATTTAAAATATTAATTATTGTTGTTAGTATTATAATTGTTATTCTTATGATTGCAATGTTTGTTATGAAAAAAGTTGAAGTAACTGAACAAAAATATGGGGCTACTCCAGAAATTGAACAGGAACAACCTTATGATCAAAAAGAAAACATAACTAAATTGGAATATAGTTTATTAAATAAATTGACAACCACATATGTACAAGCTTTAAATATTGATGAAGAAAGATATGCTACTGCAGATGAAAATGGTAATAAAATAATACCAGATACAGGACTAAAAAAGAAATTATTAGATTTACTTAGTAAAGACTATATTGAAAAAAATGGTATTACTGAAAGTAATATAGATAAACATATTAATCTTTTAAAAGAACAATTATTATTTACACCATTAAAAATGAAGGGAATTTCTGTAGGAAATGTAAAAAGTTATGTAGTTAATGGAATTACAATGAACTTTAATTACGAATTAAAACAAGAAATTACAATTATTATAAATGTAGATTATAATAATAGAACATTTTCTGTAGAACCAACATCAAAAAAATATGATGAAATTAATACTGTTACTCAAATTGCAAATATAGAGAAGAATGAAAATAATGAATATACTAGTCCAAGTATAACTATGGAAAATAATGTGAAGGATTATATGAATAATTTAAAAAGGATGCAGTTAGCTAATCCAGAATTATTATATCAATATTTAGACGAAGACTATAAAAATAAAAGATTTGGAGGAGTAGATCAATTTAAACAATATATAGAGAACAATTTAGAAGAAATTAAGAAAACTTCTTTAAATCAATATATGGTTAATACATATGAAGATTATGTAGAATATGTAGCAAAAGATAAATTTGGAAATGTATATATTTTCAAGGAGAAAGAACCCTTAGACTATACGATAGAACTAGATGATTATACATTAGAAGATGAAGAATACATCAAAAAATATGAAACTTTAGAGGTTGAGGAAAAAGTAGCAAATAATATTAACAAATGGGTAAAAATGATTAATCATAGAGATTATAAAACAGCATATAGTGTTCTTGATGAAGCTTTTAAAAATAATTACTTTAAGACAGAAGAAGATTTTGAAAAATATATGAGGCGTTATTTCCCTTCACATTATGAGATAGAATTCAAAGATTTTTCAAAAGAATCAGGTTCTATTTATACAATGGATGTATTATTTAAAGATATGACTAATAAAGGAAATGAATTTGAGAGAACTTTTATTATGAAATTAAAAGACTCTACAGACTTTGTTATGTCAATGGAGATATTTACAAAATAGAGTAAAAATAGCTGAAAACTTAATATAATAAAAAGATATTTGTTTATTATTAATTTAT
>CAJMRU010000011.1 GCA_905215845.1 uncultured bacterium | reverse complement strand
GTGGAGTAATATCTGTAATTAAGTTATTTCTTAAATCTAAAGATGTTAAATTTTTAAAATCTTTTAAGAAATTCACATCTTTAATTTTATTTACCCCCAAATTTAAACTGTTTAAATTTTCTATACTTTTTAGTTCTTTTAATAAATAGATTTGTTTTATTTACTATCTAAAATGCAACTATTCTTATTATTGTATATTTTTTACCTCGACTTTTGCACAATATCAATAATATCAGAAATATATTCTCCTATAATTGGTATATTTAAAGTCACAATTTTCTGTAAAATTATAATTAAAATAGCAGTTATAATTGTAACTCCTATTCCTATCCCTACACCTCTTGCTATTCCTGCTAAAAAATTTCTCTTTATAATTTCTTTTCTATTTCCTAAAATATAACTCCAATCTTCTATGTTGCTCCTTTGAAATATGTTAATTAAATTGTCTATTGAATTTTGTAATTTTTCCTTTTGTTTCTTTTTTATCTTTTTCCTAGATATTCTCAAGTTATCATATATTTTTTTACAAATATTAAACATAAAAAATCCACCTTATTATTATAGTGGATTTTTTGATTTTTTTTATTCATATTATTCTAATACATTATTACTATTAGTGTTATTGTTATTAGTTTTTGTACTATTTACTTTTTCGTCATTTTCTTTTTTATTATTTTCAGTAGTTGTATTTTCATTTAATGTATTTGTATTTTCATTTTTTTGATTGCTTTTCATTTTATCTAAAGATTCTATTAAAGATTGTAATTTTTGTATATCTTTACCCATCATTTCCCAATCATTATTATTATTAGATTCAGTTAAATTTTTATTCGCTTTTATTATAGAATCAATTAAACCTTCAATATCTTCTGTATTTTCTACTTCTATATCAACTGCATATTTTGATAATAAATTTTGTAATGCTTCTTGTAATGAATTTCCTATTGCTACTTTATTTCCAGAAGCTACTATTACCTTTTTTAGTATCGGTGTATCTGATTCATTTAGCATTGTTTGATATATAGGTTCTACATATAATAAGGTATTTTCTATTGGTACTATAATCATATTTTTTGTAATCTTTGTTCCTGTTGTTTCTAAAGCTTGTAATTCTGCTGATATTGATTCATCTTCTTTTATTTGTTTATCTAATTGCATTGGGCCAACAATATTACTATCTGCTGAAAATTTATATAATTTCAATTTATTATTTGCACCCTCTGTACTTCCTACTAAATATGAAATTATATTTTGTTTTTCATTTGGTGTATACATTTGTATTAATCCTAATTCATTTTTATCATTTATCTTAACCATTGTATAATATGGTTCTAAGTATGTACCTGTTGACTTAGTTGAATTTACTGTATTATATTTTGCTGTATCCCATAAGTCATCTCCTCTATATAATACTTCTGGTTTTACATTGTGATAAACTTCTAAAATTTGTGATTGTATTTTATATAATAATTCTGGATATACAAAATGTTTTGCGATATCTTCAGGTATTTCTTCATCTAAATTTTCAAATAAACTGCCATATATGTGGTTATATGCCATTGCTATTGGGTCTGTTCTGTCTGTTATATAGAACTTCATTGTTCCGTCATATGCATCTATTATTACTTTTATTGAATTTCTTATATAATTTATATCTCTAGTCTTTCCTTCATGTTGTAAATCTGTGTATTGAGAATATGGGTAACTACTTGAAATTGTATATGCATCTAATACCCAATATATTTTTCCATCATCACTTATAACTGTATATGGATTTTCATCATACATTAAGTATGGTAATGCTTTTTTAGCTCTTTGAATTATATTTCTATTTATTAAAATTTTACTTTCATTAGTTATTTCACTAGAAAAAGCCAAATTTATATCGTTTTTGTAAATTCCTAATACTAATCTGTCTAAAAAGTTTAATTGTAATCCTGCTTGACCATTATATGTAGATGTTTTATCATTTCCCTGTTCATCAGTATAGTCATATTCTTGTTTATTTTTTGTATTTGTTGCTATTATTCCTTCATTTCCTGTATTAAAATATGTACGAGGTTCTTCAATATTTACTTTTTCGTCTTTACCTGATACATCTTTTTGTATGTATTTTACATTTCCACTTTCAGTTGTTTCTGATGCAGATGTTAGTATTTCTCCCATACCATGTGTATATTCATATGTTTTATTACTATATGTTCTTCCTGTATTAGATATTTCTCTAGGTGATACATATACTAATTCTTCTTTATCACCTATTTTATATTTTGCTAAGTTTGCATCTCTATATGTAAAATATCCTGTATTTGTTTGGTTATTTTTTAATGTTGATAACACTGCTTCTTTGCTTACTATTGGTATATTATTTAATGTAAATTGATTTTCATTTATTTCTTGTTCTGTTATAGTTCCTGAATATTCAAGATTAGTTTCTTCTATATTTAAGTTATATGCATTTTTGGTATTTTCTATATTCTCAGCTAGATATTTCTTTTCTTTATCTAATTCATTTGTTCTTACAAAGATTAAATCAAATCCAACCATTATAACAAATAGTGCAACTAAATATATTGGTATAACTGCTAAATTTTTTAATATTTTTGCTGTATTTCTTTGTTTGAAATATTTTAAAGCTCTATATGCAAAAATTATTATAACAAATGCAAAAATTACATATCCCCATAGTTTTATAGTAGATTCTGTTATCCCTGCCCCTGTTATTTCGATTTCTCCATCTACTGTTAAAATTTTTCCTAACATTAGGTTTTGTGTATTTAAAATAGTTATTATTGCTACTGCTATTATTATTAATAAGGCATTTCTTGTAAGTTTTTTCATAAATAAACTTTCTTTTAGCATATTAGGGTCTACACCATCAAAATATCTATTAAATACAATTATATAATATACTGCCATATATACTGTTAATCCTACAACAATACCTAAGAAATAATATACTAACATTTCAATTACTGGTTTTTGAAATATGTAATATGCAATATCTAAATTAAAAATTGGGTCTGTTAATCCAAAACTTGTATTTGCTAATGCAAGCATTATTTTTTGCATCATAACTCCAGACATGACTGCACTTACAATTATCGATATTACTAGTGCTAGTGATTTATTAAGTATTTTTGGCATTGGTTTTTTTTCTTTTTCGAAAAATGGTTTTAATCCTTTTTTTATTCCTCTATTTGTAAAGTAAATTGCAAAGAATAATAATATAAAGTTAATTCCCATTATACTATATCTGTATATTAAGTTTGTATTAAAAACTTCTATATATTTTTGTCCTAATTCTTGATATTCTAAGTAACTTCCCCTTACTTGAATATAGCTTACCATTGCAAACAATACAATGAATATTATTACAGCTATCATTCTAATTTTACTTTTCTTACTTTTTTCTTTAGTTGTTGTAGAACTTTGTTTATTTTCTTGTTTTTGATTATTTGCTTTTGTATTGTCTATATTTTCATTCATTTCTTTTTTGCTCACAAAAACTTCCTCCTTATCTATATAATTGCTTTTACAAATTCTTCTGAATTAAAGATTTCCATATCGTCAATCTGTTCTCCAACTCCTATGAATTTAACAGGAATCTTATTTTCTTCTACAATTCCTATAACCACTCCACCTTTTGCTGTTCCATCTAATTTTGTAAGAACTAATCCTGTTATATCTGCTTCTTCTTTAAATGCTTTTACTTGTGAAATAGCATTTTGTCCTGTTGTTCCATCTATTACTAATAACACTTCTTTATCAGCTTCTGGCATTTCTTTATTTATTACTTTTTGAATTTTGTTTAATTCATCCATTAAATATTTTTTATTGTGCAATCTTCCTGCTGTATCAACAATTAATACATCTGCATTTTTTTCTCTAGTTATTTTTAATGCATCATAAACTACTGAAGCTGGGTCTACACCTTCATCTCTTTTTACAATATCAGCACCTGACCTCTTTGCCCATATCTCTAATTGTTCAACTGCTGCTGCTCTAAATGTATCTGCTGCTGCAACTACAACTTTTTTACCATCTCTTGATAATCTACTTGCAATTTTTCCTATTGATGTTGTTTTTCCAACTCCGTTTACTCCTATAACTAGAATTACTGATGGTTTGGTATTTAGATGTAAACTAATATCTGTAACATCTAATATTTTTTGCATTTCTTCTCTTAACGCTTGTTTCACTTCTGTTTCGTCTTCTATTTTTTCTTTTTTTATTCTTTCTCTTAGATTTCCTATAATTTTTATTGATGTATCCATTCCTATATCTGACATTATTAGTATTTCTTCTAATTCATCTAAAAATTCTTCGTCTACTTTTCTAAAACTGCTAAATACATTATTTATTTTTTCGTCAAATGATTTTTTTGTTTTATTTAAGCCATTTTTTAATTTATCGAAAAATCCCATTTTCTTTCTTTCCTTTCAATGTAAAATTTAACAATATATATTTTAACATATATTTTTGATTTTTTCCATATTTTTGGGGATTTTTATTAATATATGCAATAATTAATGAACATAACAAAAAATGAAAACTAAATCTAGTTTTCATTTTTTGTTGCTACTTTTATTTATTAAACTCCAAAAACTCATTTATTACTTTTTCAAGTGCTTTTCCTCTTGGACTTATTTTCTCTTTTTCTTCTATTGATATCTCTGCTAAGGTTTTCCCTTTATATTCGAATATACTATCAAATCCAAATCCATTTGTTCCTCTTGGATATACAACAGTTCCATCAAGAGTATATGTATATGAAAATTCTTTTCCTTCACAATCAATTACAGAAATTACTGCTAAAAATTTTGTTTTTGCTTTCTCTCCTGCTATGTTTACAATATGTTTCCAAAATTCTTTTTCATCACAATTATTTTCATACGTCCAACTAAGCATTTGTCTTTTTGTATAAACTCCTAACTTATCTTCGCCTAATGTTGGTATAATAATTCCAGAATCATCAGCAATAATAATATCTCCTTTTTTTATATTATCTTTTATAAAATTATATAATGCTTTTGCTTTTATCATAGAATTTTCTTCAAAAGTTTTTCCGTTTTCTTCTGGTTCTTGAAATTCTTTTAATGAATTTGGTGTTATGATTTCTGCATTTGAAAAGAATTTTTTTATTTCTTCAATTTTTCCTTTATTGTTTGATGCTAAATAGATTTTCATAAACTTTTCTCCTTTGCAAAAGATTTTACTTATTGGAGCCAATAAGCAGAATTGAACTGCTGACCTACGGGTTACGAATCCGTTGCTCTACCAACTGAGCTATATTGGCATATATATGGTACTCATTGAAATTATAGAGTACCATTTTAATTTTATTTAAATCTTTTTCCTTTATGTTTATTCTTTTTCACTTTTTCTTCTTTATAATCATCATCAAAGCTTGTATTATAACCTTCTAAAAATTTTCTTTTCAATTCTTCTTTTGATGTTGTTTTCACTTCTTCTATGTTTTCAGAATCTTCTTGCTTAAATTCCTCTTGTTCTTCACTATTATCATCATTTTTTATAAAATTATTTTCAAATCCACTATCTATATCATTTATATTTTCATTTTTATTATCAAAATATTCCTCATCATCTTTGTCATTTAATTTTGAAAACGGAATTGCTGAAAATTCTTCTGCATATGATTTACTTTTTTGATGTTTTATAATTAATATTATTATTATAAGTAATATTACTCCTCCTGCTATTCCACCTATTAGTAGTAATTTCTTTTGTTCTTGTTGTTTTCTTTCTTCTTCTTGTTTCGCTATTGCTTCTTCATCAATTTTACTTTTATTTATATTTATTTGATATGTACCAACATTTTTACCATCTTTGTCTGATACTAATATAGTAACTACATTTTCTCCTTCTTTTAAGTTTTCATTTCCTACTATTTCTGCTGTATAAGTTGGCTCTGTTACTATTGCTTGTATATCTAAGGTTGTTTTTTCTCCAATATATTTAGTAGAATATTCATATACATTTGTTGCAAACTTTGGTGTTAATTCCAAATTTTCTACTTTTAATTCAGATAAACCTTCTTCTACTTTTTCTGTGGTTTGTGAAACATTTTCTTTGTTTTCACCTTCTCTTTTTATATTTATAGTATATGTCTTTGTTGTTCCATCATTAGCAGAAACTACCACCTCTATTTTATTTTCTCCTATTGCTAACTCTTGTGTACCAGTCCCGGAAATTTTTGCACTAGAATTTTTAGCTATTGCATAAACTTCAATAGTTTGTACATTTTCTGGCACAGTTACATCATAACTAGTTTTATTAGGTGAAAATCCTGAAAAGTCATTTGGTTTTATTCCTAAATTACTCAAGTCCACACTTGTTGTGTCTGTTGTTGCATTTCCTGTTACTTTTACATTGATTGTTCTAGAATATTTAGCTTTATTAGCTCCAGTATCTGTATCTTTTGCCATCCCTGATATTGTTATTGTAGCACTACCTGCACTTTTACCTGTTATTGTTATTGGTATAGAATTATCTGAAATACTATTAGCACCAGTTGCAGTTGCTACCTCTGGATTTGATGAAGTAATATTAACATCTCCAGTAGTATTATTAGCTATCATATTAACAGTAGTACTTTTACCAGCCTCTACACTTACACTAGATGACGACATTGATATAGATGCATATACATTATTTTGTAATCCCAAAGCTAAGGCAATTACCATTAATACAACTATTAAACATTTACTTTTTACATTTTTTCTCATAAGTACCTCCAATTATTTATTATTCGATTTTATTTTCTTTTTTTCGATACACTCATTATAGCATTTAGAAATTCTTTAGTCAATTAAAATAACTGCCAAATTTGTTAAAAGCCTCTCTACATTTCTAAATTTCAACATAATAAAACAATAAAAACACACATATAAAACAACCCCAAAACACCATCTCTCAACAGTATTTTGGAGCCTCTACTAATCTACTTATAAAAATCAAAGAAATATCAGAAAATTCTCAAAATGTCATTATAAGTCACATAAATTGATAATGCTATTAAAATCGAAAAACCAAGCAATTGAATATTTATTTCTGTCTCTTGTTTCATAGGTTTTCTTCTTATTGCTTCTATCAACAAAATCAAAATCTTACCACCATCCAAAGCTGGTATAGGTAATAAATTAGTAACACCCAAAGATAATGAAATCAATGCCATCATATAGATAAAATCTTGCCATCCACTAGTTTTAGCCACTGCTTCTGATATTCCCACAGGTCCCATCATTTGGTCTATTCCAACACCACCAGTAAATAGCTTTTTAATATTATCTAATATTGAAAAAGCAAATTCCTTAGTTTCCATTGTACCATATATGCACTTATTCCAAAAAGTCTCTGGTGCTTTTTTCATGTTAACTCCTATATAGTAAGAAGAAACATAGTCTGGAGTTAATTCTATATTTATCTCCTCATTTCCTCTTTTTACAGTTAACAACATTGTTCCTAATCCTTTTTGTTGCAAAATCTCCAAAGCTTTATTTGAATCTTGATTTGTTTCTTCATTATTTATTTTTAATATTACATCATTTGCTTTTATTCCTTGTTTTTCACTACTACTTCCTTTTTCTACTGCAATTACCTGACATTTTTCATCTAAATACATTCCGAGTAACTCTATTTTTTACTTCTGTTGGCTTTACTTTAAAATCAAGTATTTCAGTATTTCTTTCTACTTTTATATTTAGTTCTTCACCATTTGACTTATTCATTATTTTGTCTAAATCATATTTGCTTTTTATTTTCTTGTCATTTATTTCTACAATTTTATCTCCACTTTGTAAACCAATTTGCTCAGCTGCATATCCATCAATTGTTGAATCTACTTCATTTGATACATATACACCTGAATTTGCTACAACTACAAAATATATAGCTAATCCAAAAATAATATTTACAGTTGCTCCTGCTAAACAAATTGCTATTCTTTTTGGAATACTTGCATTTGAAAAAGCTCTTTTATTTTCAGACCTTTCGTCTTCTCCTTCCATACTAACAAAACCACCGAAGTGGTAATGCTCGTATTGCATATTTAGTTTCTTTTCCTTGCTTTTGCCATATTTGAGGTCCAAATCCTATTGCAAATTCATTTACTTTTACTTTGCAAAGTTTTGCAACTAAAAAATGTCCTAGTTCATGTATAAATATTAAAAATCCTAATAAAAATATAATTTTTATTGCTGATATTATAAATGTTATCAATCTTGCCTCCTACTAAGCCTTATGGCTAACTAATAGTTTTTAAATAAATGTTAATAATATATATGCAAATGGTGCTATAAACATTAAACTATCTATTCTATCTAACATTCCACCATGTCCTGGTATTAAATTACTATAATCTTTTATATCAACATATCTTTTTATTGTTGAAGCTGCAAAATCTCCAATTTGACCTATAAAACTTAATATAATTCCTATTCCTACAATAAATAAATATGAATAATTCATTCCCCAATATTTATTTGCTACATATGTATATAATAGCATTAGCAAAATAGAACCTATTGTTCCTCCTATGCAACCTTCTATTGATTTTTTAGGACTTATTTTACTAAATTTATGTTTTCCTATTGCTTTTCCAACAAAATATGCAAATATATCTGTTCCCCAAGCTGCTATTATTGCATACCAAATTAAAATGTTCCCATTTTGCATTCCATTTATCTTAGCTATAAACATTATACACAATACAACATATATTATTCCTATAAAAGTATATGCAATATCTTTAAAACTTGTTTTCATTTCAGTTGCAATTACTTGTGCAAATAATACTAATAATATTGTAGGTATTGCAAGTATTGCTGCTGAATTAGCAGTTTCTGGTGGCATTATATGTATAATTGCTATACTAATACAACTCAAATATCCTATCCATCTTACAGGTTTTGCTATTTTTGAAATTGCATTAAAATATTCATCCATTGCTAATATTGCAATAATTGCTAGGGCTATATCTACAACAAACTTGTTTCCTATTATTAAAATTAGTAATACTAATGGAAATCCTAATAGTCCTGATGTTAATCTTTTTATATCCATCTTTATTCCTCTTTCTTCCTTAATTTGCTCCAAATTTTCTCGTTCTTTTTTGATATTCTATAATTGCATTATCTAAATCTTCTTCATTGAAATCTGGCCAATTTTTATCAACAAATAAAAATTCAGAATATACTAATTGCCATGGTAAGAAATTGCTTAATCTTAACTCTCCACTTGTTCTAATTAATAAGTCTGGATCTGGTTCTCCTTTTGTATATAAGCTATTTGATACCTTTTCTTCTGTTATATCTTCTATTTCTATTTTATCTTCTTTAACTTCTTTAGCTATTTGCTTAATTGCCTTTAATATTTCATCTCTACCACCATAATTTAATGCAATATTAAAAGTAACTCCTGTATTATCTTTTGTTCTTTCCATACATTTATTTATACTTTTTTGCATTCCATCTGATAGAGCTGAAATATCTCCTAATATTTTAACTCTTATATTCTCTGTATCTGCTCTTTTTGAATAATCGTCTAAGTAATTTTGTAAAAGCATCATTAATGCTTTTACCTCATCTTCTGCCCTTTTCCAATTTTCTGTTGAAAATGCATATACAGTTATATATTCTAATCCAATTTTGTTTGCATATCTTACTATATTTTCTAATGTTTTTGCCCCTTCTTTATGCCCAAAACTAACTGGTTTTCCTTTTGCTTTTGCCCATCTTCTGTTTCCATCCATTATTATAGCTATATGTTTAGGCATATGCTCTTTATTGAATTTCATTTTTCATCCTCACTTATATTATTTATTTCTATTTGCTATATATCTTGATAATTCTATTAGAAAATCTGCTTTTTCTCCATATTCTGATATTTCCTTTATACTATCTTCTATAATTTGATTTAATATTTCTTTCGCTTTATTCAAACCATATTTAGATACATATGTACATTTCTTCAACTTTCTATCATTTCCTACTGGTTTTCCTAAAATTTCTTCATTTCCTTCTTCTGATAAAATGTCATCTTTTACTTGAAAAGCTAACCCTATTTTCTTAGCATAATTAGTTAGCTTTTCTAAGTCCTTAGAGTTTGCATCAGCAAGCATTGCTCCTATTCTAACACTTAATATTAGAAATGCACCTGTTTTATTTTCATGAATAAAATCTAAATCCTCTGTTTTTATTTCTTTTCCTTCATACTCAGTATCTACATATTCTCCAATAATCATTTTATCTATTGCTATTGAAAATTCATTAAATATTTTCATCTTTGTTTTTAGTTCTTGTTCTGATACTGTTTTTAGCAAATCTTCACTTATAATTTTATAGCTATTATTTAATAATTTGTCCCCTGCTAAAATTGCTGTTGCTTCATTAAATTGCTTATGGTTTGTTGGTTTTCCATGTCTAAAATCATCATTATCGATTCCTGGTAAGTCATCATGTATTAATGAAAAATTATGCACCATTTCTAATGCAACTGCATATGGCATACATTTTTCTATATCATTTTTAAACAATGCATATGAAGCTAATATTAAAATAGGTCTAAGTCTTTTTCCTCCTGCTAATAAGCTATATTCTACTGAAGAATTCAAAGTTTTTTCTAAGCATTCTTTTTTTGTTATATTTTTTTCTAATTCTTTATTTATTATTTCTTGATATTCTAATAATTTTTGTTTAAATTCCATTTTCTATCGTTCCCCTTTGAGGTATAAGTTAGAATTAAAGGTTCTATACTGACATTATTTCTTTTTCTTTATTTGCTAATATTTTATCAATTTCCTCTACATTTTTGTCTGTAAGTTTTTGAATTTCATTTTCTGCTTGTTTTAATTCATCTTCTGTCATATTTCCTTCTTTTTGCTCTGCTTTTGCTGTTTCTATTCCATCTCTTCTAGCTCCTCTTATAGCAACTTTAGCTTCTTCTGCCATCTTCTTTACATCTTTTACTAATTCTTTTCTTCTCTCTTCATTTAATTCAGGGAAAGCTAGTCTTATTACTTTTCCGTCATTATTTGGGTTAATTCCTATATCTGATGCTAAAATTGCTTTTTCTATATCTTTTAAAACACTTACATCCCATGGTTGAATTACTATTAATCTAGCTTCTGGAACTGATATTCCTGCCATTTGATTGATTGGTGTTGGTGTTCCATAATAATCTATTTTTACTTTATTTAATATTGCTGGATTTGCTCTTCCAGCTCTTATTTCTGATAATCTTTCTGCAAAATTGCTTATTGTTTTTTCCATTTTTTCTTGTATTTTTGTATAATCCATTTCCATTCTCCTTTTTAATTTTATTATATGGCTATTCTTTATATTTCTTTTTATTATATCTCTATTTTTTATGTTTCTTCTCTAGCCTTACTTTTATATTTTTATTCTATGATACTATTGTACCTATTTTTTCACCTTTTACTGCTCTTACTATATTTTCTGGGTCTGCTATTCCAAATACTAATAATGGTATATTATTGTCTCTACACATTGCAGTTGCTGTTGAATCCATTACTTTTAAATCTTTATTTAGTACTTCTAAGTAAGAAATTTCTTCAAATCTAGTTGCATCTGGCTCTACTTTAGGGTCTGCTGAATATACTGCATCTATTGCTTTTCCTAATAAAATTATATCTGCTTTTATTTCTATCGCTCTTAAAACTGCTGCTGTATCTGTTGTAAAATATGGGTGTCCTGTACCACAAGCAAATATTACAACTCTACCTCTATTTAAATGTTTTTCTGCTTTTCTTTGAATAAATGGTTCTGCTATTTCTCTCATTTCTATCGCTGTTTGAACTCTTGAATGTATTCCTCTTGTTTCTAAAGCATCTTGAAGTGCTAATCCATTCATAGCAGTAGCAAGCATTCCCATGTAATCTGCTGTTGTTCTTTCCATTTGATGTCCATTTCTTCCTCTCCAGAAATTTCCTCCTCCTACTACAATTGCTACTTGAACTCCTAAATCAACAATTTCTTTTACTTTATCACAAATCTTTCCTACTGTCTCGGCATCGACTCCATTTTTTTGACTTCCAGCTAATGCTTCTCCACTTAATTTTAGTAATACTCTTTTATATTTTACTTCTGACAAGTCTTTCACTCTCCTTATTTAGTTTATCAGAGTTATTCTATCATATATTTTGAAAAAATACACCTTTTTTATACTAATTTCTTAATTTTTTCTTAATAATAGGATTTTAATCATTACCTTCCGGCCGCCGCCTCCGCCGACCACCGTCCGGCCTCCTCCACCACCAGAGAAGCCACCGCCTCCTCCTGATGCTGATGAGTATGCTGATGAAATCGAATTATTTATTGCATTTGTAAAACTTCTTGAGAAATTAGTATTTATCATCAAGTACATATATCCATAATTATTTGTTGATAGATTTTCTTCAATATTTGGATATACTATTTTTAATTGTTCTAATACTTTATCTGCAATATTAAATACTGTTGCAAAAACTAAAAATTTTTCCCATATTATAATTTCTGGTATTTCTCTTTTATCAAGTCTTGAAAAATCTTTCATATATTTTCTCAAATCTTTCCATTGTTTCTTTTCATTTATTCCTTTTTGAGTATATACATTAATTTTCTTAATTGATTTTTGATTAATTTGTAATGCTACTATTTCACTAATTATTAACATTACTAATATAGCTATTCCTATTATGTTCGCCTGTTGCATTAAAATAAAAAATCCCATAATAGCAATAAACATTATAATTATGCATAATGAATTTTCAGATGTGTATTTTTTATATTTCTTTTCTTCTTCTAAATCATAGATTTTTTCTTTTACTAATTCTTCCTTCGTACAATGATTAAGTTTTGTTTTTAAAGCTATAATTTTTCCATTTTCTAATTTTTTTATATATTTTTCTAATTCTTTTACTGTTATTTTTTTATTATCTTCACAAGCCTTTTGTAAAAATTCAAATACTACTTTTTCATCTGATGATAATTGTTCAATATTTTCATTTATGATTTCTATTGTAATTTTTTCTTTCTTATTTTCTTTTTCCACATTAAAATTTATATATTTTTTTAAACTCAAATCCAATAATGTTGATGAAATTATTTTACCAATATCATTGTCAGAAAAACCTGTTATTGTTTCTTTATATATATGTAAAGCTTGTGCAGGTGTTGCATTTTCTCTTGGTATATCTCTAAAATATTCTCCACTATATGTTGATTTATATTTTTTGTTTTCTTTTACTTCATTTGATAATTTCATAGCTTTTTTTATGCTATATGTACCTAATGCAACACTTACTAAAGTTACGACTAATGTTATAATTAAATTTTTGCTATCTCTTTGTCTTCTTTTTGCATTTGCTTCATCTGCCCATTTTGTTTCTTCTTTTATTACTGACCCTAAAATCTCTTTGTTATATAATTTATTTGCTTCATTTATTAATTCTGTTGGAAATAATGTTCTTATTTCTACATATTTTCCACTTATAAAATTATTTATTTCAAATTCTATTTTATCTGAATCAGTTGCATAAATTTCTCCATTTAAGTCTTCAGTATGTCCCCACACCTTTATATCTTCTTTATTTTTAACCTTTTCAGGAAGATTTATAGTACCTGTTATTTTTTTTGCATCTATTTCAAAATCTTCTCCTATGAATTGCCAATATAATTCTGCATAATCATTATATTTTGAAATCACATCATTTACTTTATATGAAATTTTATATTTTCTTGTTTCTTTTCCATTATCTAGTCCAACTCCCCATGCAATTTCAAAATCACCATTGTCATTTTTCAAACCATAATATGAGTCTTTATCTAAATGCCATAATAATTCATTTGTTTTATTCAATTTTTTGTTTTGTCCATTAGTAATTTCTATTACTTCTACATTCTGTATTCCTGAATATTTCTCTCTGTCAGTTTTAAAAGTCTTATACAATGTATTAGTGTTACTTATATCTATATCCCATATTTCTGTTACATTCATACTACCATCAGAGTTTATAGTTGCATAGAACTCCAATTTATTTAGGTATAGATTTCCACTTGCTTGTGCTTTTGGTGATAGCAATATTATATTTAAAATCATAAAAATTAAAACTAATACTATTTTCTTTAAATTTTTCATACACCCTCCATTTTTTCTTATACATTTTTATGAATAT
>CAJMRU010000010.1 GCA_905215845.1 uncultured bacterium | reverse complement strand
CGAACTAGAAAATTAATATTTCCCTTTTAAAGTAACACTACTAAAAAAAGAGGTGTATACTTTAAGGGGGATTTTTATTATGAAAGAGGAAAATTTAAATATAATACGAATATAAACAAAAGTGCTGAATTTGGTTGAAAATAAAGAAAAAATATTATATAATTATTAACCGAATAAAAGGAGAAAAAATATGCAAGTTAATAAAAATGTAATAGAAAATTTATATAATGATGCAGGCTACGAAAGAACAAAAAAAGCTCAAAAATACAGGAAAGAAAAAAGAGTAGTAATTCAAAACTACGAATATGAAAATCCACTAAACTTTGAAATAAAAGCAAAAGTAAAAGGAAATGGGGAAATATATAATACATATGTATTAGTAAAAGAGGGAGAAATAGAAGATGTAAGTTGTACTTGTTTAGACTATTATAATCATTATGGAGCATGTAAGCATTCTTTAGCAACAGTATTAACATTTGTTGATGAAGGGAATAACTATTCTTTAGAAGATAAACAACAAGAAATAGAAAACGAAACTACTGACACAGAAAAAATTAAAGAGCAAGGTTTTGAATTGTTTGAAGACATGGTAGAAAATAAAACAATAGAAAGTGAAAATAAATTATCTACAAAAAATATATCAAACTCAAATACAACTCAAAATGAATACAGAATTTTTAACCAAATGGTAAGTATTTTTTACAACGAAGAATTAGAAGATCTAGAAGAAGAGGAAACAGAATTAAAAACACAAGGAAGTGTAAAATTAGAGCCAAGCATATACTATGACAAATTTACAGGAGAAATGAAACTTGAATTCAAAATTGGAAAAACAAAAATGTATAAAATAAAAAACTTATCAGAATTTTATACAAGGATGTTAAACAAAGAGAATTATAGTTATGGTAAAAACCTAAAATTTGTTCATATAAAAGAAAATTTTGAGGAAGAAAGCAAAAAACTATTAGATTTTTTAATGAAATATGCAGAGATTATAAAATATGCAAATTCAAACTCCAACAGTAATTATAGATTCTATGGAAATGCATTAAGTGAAACTAGTATAATATTAAGCAATAGTGGAATAGATGATTTATTTGAAATACTAAAAGGAAAAGAGATTTTAGTAAAAAGAGAATATACAGAAAATTTAGTAGAATTTACAGAAGAAAAACCAGATATAGAGTTTACATTAAATAAATTAGGAAAAGACCAATATGAAATAGTACCAAGTATTGATATATATAAGGTATCTATAATAAAAGGGAAAAAATATAAATATATTTTAAGCGAGAAAAAATTATATAGATGTACAAAAGAATTTGAAAACTCAAATTTAAAAATGTTAGAAATATTTAGACAAAACTATATGACAGAAGTAAAATTAGGAAAAAAAGAATTGTCTCAGTTATTTTCTATCGTAATACCTAAAGTAAAAGATGCAATAAACTTAGAAAATCTAAGAGAAGAAGAAATAGAAAAATATAAACCAGAAATATTAGTAGTAAAAGTATATTTAGACTTTGACAAAAATGATTATTTAATAGCCGATGTCAAATTTCAATATGGAAATAATGAATTTAATCCTTTAGACGAAAAACAAAAAATAAATTTTGCTAGAAATAAAATTCAAGAAACAAAAACTTTAAACATTTTCAGAAAAACAGGATTTATGTTTGATATAAATAACTTAAGATTTATATTACCTGATAATGATAAAATTTATCAATTTTTAACAGAAGATATAAACTATTATATGCAAAAGTTTGATGTACTAGTAACAGAAAATTTCAAGCAAAAACAAATAAGACAAAATAAAATTGGAAGCTTAGGTGTTAAAGTTGAAAATAATTTACTATCAATAGACTTAAAAAAATTAGATATAGATATTAATGAACTAGAAGATATAATGTCAAAATATAACTTAAAGAAAAAATATCATAGGTTAAAAGATGGAAGTTTCTTGAACTTAGAGAATAATGAAGAAATAGAATTTTTAGATAAGTTAACTACTGGAATGGGAATAGACTATAAAGAAATAGAAGAAGGAGAAGTAAATCTTCCAATTTATAGAAGTTTCTATTTAGATAAATTATTAAAAGGGATAAATAGTAATCAAGTAAATAAGAATAGTGAATATAAAAAAGTAGTAAAACAATTAAACAAAGAAAATATTGAAGAAGAAATACAAATACCAGAAAAATTAGAAAATACACTTAGATATTATCAAAAAACAGGATTTAAGTGGCTAAAAACATTAGATAAATATAATTTTGGAGGAATATTAGCAGATGACATGGGATTAGGAAAAACAATTCAAATGTTATCAATAATTGTTGATTATGTAGAAAATACATTTCTTGAAGAAAGAAGAGCAAGTATAGTTGTATCTCCTAGCTCATTGGCTTTGAACTGGGAAAATGAAGCTAAAAAATTTGCTGAAGGCTTACAAACTATGGTGATAAATGGAACCTTACAAGAAAGAAAGAAAAAAATATCAGAAATTCAAAATTATGATTTAGTAATAACATCATATGATTTATTAAAAAGAGATATAGAATTATACAAAGACAAAAATTATAATTTTAGATTTATAATAGCAGATGAAGCACAATATTTAAAAAATAGTAATACACAAAATGCAAAAGCAATTAAGAAAATTTTAGCAGATACAAAATATGCACTTACTGGAACACCAATAGAAAATTCTTTAGCAGAATTATGGTCAATATTTGATTATATAATGCCAGGATATTTATTTGCATATAAACAATTTAAAAATATGTATGAAACACCAATAGTAAAAGATAATGATGTAAAAACAATGAATAAACTAAAAATGTTAATAGAACCATTTGTATTAAGAAGAACTAAAAAGGAAGTATTAACAGAACTTCCAGATAAAACAGTTACAGTATTAAGTAATGAAATGGGAGAAGAACAAAAAAATATATATTTATCGTATTTAGCCCAAGCAAAACAAGAAGTAGCAGAAGAGATAAATGTAAATGGAGTAGAAAGAAGTCATATAAAAATATTAGCAGCTTTAACAAGATTAAGACAAATATGTTGTCATCCAAGTTTATTTATAGACAACTATAAAGAGGGAAGTAGCAAACTAGAACAATGTATGGAAATAATAGAAGATGCAATTAAAGGAAATCATAAAATTTTATTATTTTCTGGTTATACATCAATGTTTAGCATAATAGAAGAGGAATTAAAGGAAAGAAATATTAATTATTTTAAGCTAACAGGAGCTACAAAAGTAGAAGAAAGAATTAAGTTAGTAGATGAATTCAATCAAAATCCTGAAGTAAAAATATTTTTAATATCACTAAAAGCAGGAGGGACAGGATTAAATTTAACAGGTGCAGATATGGTAATTCATTACGACCCTTGGTGGAACTTATCCACTGAAAATCAAGCAACAGATAGAGCATATAGAATTGGACAAAAAAATAATGTACAAGTTTATAAATTAATAACTAAAAATAGTATAGAAGAAAAAATATATGAGTTACAGCAGAAAAAAGCAGAATTAATGGATAATATGCTAAGTACGAAAGTTTCATTTATTAATAAATTATCTAAAGATGATATTATGAAATTATTTGATACATTTTGATTATGTTCTAAATAATAACATAAATTAAGTATATACAAAAAAATTATAAAAGGTGAAGAGTTATGAATAAGAGAGAAAATTGGGCAGAGAAATTTGAGAGACGAAGAGATGAAGTTGAGGAATTTGCTTTAAATATAGCTAAGAAAAAACAACTAGATGAATATAATGGCATTATAAGGAAACTAAAAGAAAAATATTCAAATCAAAATGGAAGAGATTATAAAGCTCAAATAACAATATTAGAAGAAATGTTAGAAGTTTATTGTAAAATTTCAAAATTGGAGATAGAAGAAATAGAAGTAAAACCTGAAATAAATAAGCTAGAAGAAAATATAAAATATCTGAAATTTAAGCAACAATATAGTGAAGAATATCAGATAGATGAAGTAGATGTAAAAATTGCTAGAGCTAAATCAGAAATACAAGAAATGTATGGCGAAGAGGAACTAGATTATTATAGAAGAGAAAATTCTAAAAATAAAAGAATTTTGAAAATGAAAGAAGAGGCAGAAAGAAGCAAAGATTTTCAAAGTTGGGAAGAATATAAAAAAGAAGAAGAGGAAAAAGAAAGATGAAAGATTATATAACTGTTATTGGAGGAGGATTGGCAGGAACAGAAGCAGCCTATCAAATTGCCAAAAATGGAATAAAAGTAAAATTATATGAAATGAAACCTATAAAATTTTCGCCAGCACATAGCAATAAAGACTTAGCAGAGATAGTATGCAGTAATTCATTTAAATCAAATTTGTTAACAAATGCTTGTGGACTTTTAAAAGAAGAATTGAGAAGATTAGGTTCTTTATTGATAAAAATAGCAGATGAAACAGCAGTGCCAGCAGGACAAGCATTAGCAGTAGATAGAGATATTTTTTCAAAAAGAGTAACAGAAGAAATAAGTAATAATGAATTAATAGAAGTTATAAATGAAGAAGTTGTTGATGTTTCAAAATTTGTAGAAGATGGAATAGTAATAATAGCAACTGGTCCATTAACATCAGAGAAATTAGCAGAACAAATTCAAAAAATAACAGGACAAGATAAATTATATTTCTATGATGCGGCGGCGCCAATAGTATCAAAAGATAGTATTAATTTTGATATTGCATTTTATGGGGATAGATATAGTCAAGAAAAGAAAAAAGAAGAAAGTAGAGAAGAATGGAAAACAAGACTATTAGAGCAAGAAGCAAAAGAGCAAAGTTATATAAATCTTCCAATGAACAAGGAAGAATATGCAAAATTTGTAGGTGAACTAGTAAAAGCAGAAGTGGCAAATTTACATGAATTTGAAAAGAAAGAGATATTTGAAGGTTGTATGCCTGTTGAAATAATGGCAAATAGAGGAATTGATACTTTGAGATTCGGACCATTAAAACCGGTAGGGTTTGATGATCCAAGAACAGGGAAAAGACCTTATGCAATAGTGCAATTAAGACAGGACGATAAACAAGCAAGTTTATATAATTTAGTTGGATTTCAAACAAATTTAAAATTTGGAGAACAAAAAAGAGTATTTTCTATGATACCGGGTATAGAAAATGCAGAATTTATAAAATATGGAGTAATGCATAGGAATACATATATAAATTCTACTAAATTATTAGATGAAACTTATAATTTAAAATCTAATAATCAAATATATTTTGCCGGACAAATAACAGGAGTAGAAGGATATGTAGAATCAATTTCTTCAGGAATGGTAGCAGCAATAAATGCAGTAGAAGACTATAAAAAAGGTATTGAAAATCACGAAAATCATAAAATTACTTTTTCAGAGTTTAATGTAATAGGAGCTTTAGCTAAATATATTTCAACAGAAAATTCGAAATTTCAACCCATGAATGCTAATTTTGGAATTTTACCTGAACTAGAAGGAAAGAAGATAAAAGATAAAAAGGAAAGGTATATGAAGTTAGCAGAGAGAAGTTTAAACAGTTTGAATGTTACAAATATTACGAAAATATGACAAAATTATTAAAAAAGGATAGATTTACATAAAAATATTGAAATGATGGAAAAATTTTGCTATAATTATAATTAGGTATATTTTATGAGAATAGGTAAATATTCTGAAAGGGGTAATTATGGAAGAAAAGTTACTTGAGATAATGGATGAAAATGAAAAAAGTTTAAATAAGAATAAAGAAGAATTACAAAAAGTTATTGAAGAAGAAATAACCAAACATAAGATGGAACTTAAAGAAGGAAAGTTTGAAAAGACAACTGAACAGAGTGAATGTGAGAAAGATTTAACAAAGATTGAAAAAGAACTAGATAACATAGTGAAAGACAGAGAGATTCTTGAGGATAAACAGAAAAAAGAGAAAGAAATTTCTGAGGAAAAGAAGATAGTAAAAAAATTAACTATAAATAAAAAAGAATGTGAAGAGGCAATAAAAGAAGAACAAGGAAAATATTCTTTTTCAGAAGGTAAATTCACCAAAACACCAGTTTTATTAGAATATGAAAAAGACTTGGAAAAGATTAACAGAGAATTGAATAGCAAGTTGTTGGGAATAGTAAAACAGGAAAAAGAATTAGAAACTTTGAAATCAGATGTTGATAAAATGATGAAAAAATATAATGTTAAATCTCAAATGAAAGAAGAAAAAGAAGCTACAACTGAAAATAAAGAACAAAGAGAAATTAAAACCGAAGAAAATGAAGTAAAATTTGAAGTAGGGCCATATCTAGGAAAAGAAAACGAATTTGTAGATAAAAATTCTACAAAAGATAAGCAAGAAAAAACAACACCAACAACTTTTGAAACTAAAATTGAAAATAAAAAACAAAAAGAAGATGAAGTAAAATTTGAAATAGAGCCATATCTAGGGAAAGAAAACGAATTTGTAGATAAAGATTCTACAAAAGATAAGCAAGAAAAAACAACACCAACAACTTTTGAAACTAAGACTGAAAATAAAAAACAAAAAGAAGATGAAGTAAAATTTGAAATAGATCCATATCTATGGGAAGAAAATGAATTTGTAGATAAAGATTCTACAAAAAATGAGCAAAAAGAAGTAAGTAATGAAATTAAAAAAGAAGAAAAGGACAATATTATTTTTCCAAAACGAAAACAATTTCAATCAGTTACAATTGATGATAAAGGAAACATTATACCATCAAGTGTAATAAATTTACAAGAAGGTAATAGGGATCAAGAAAAAAATGCGAAAGAAAGAAATAGAAAATTAATAGAGATAAATGAATACGATGGAGAGATTATATATATTGATGAAAAAAATCAAGAAAAATCTATCGATATTTCAGAAGCATTAGAAAATAGTAAAGAGAACTTTGAAAAATTAAAAATATCAAAGAAATGTAGAGAAATTGCAGGAGGAATAATAAAGGGGGCTTTATTAAAAAGAAAAATAAATCCTGAAATAGTTGAAGTATTCAAAGATGATGAAGAACAATTAGAAGAATATATATCTTGCATTAAGGATAAAAAAGAATTACCTTTTGAATTAATTCATAATTTAGAAAAGTTAAATGTTGTAGAGAAAATATTATTAAATAAATTTACAAAGGCAGAAGAAAAATCAAAAGCAGTGATTTTAGGTAAGATATTTGATAAAAATAAAGCCTTAAATTCAGCAAGAGCAAATGAGTTAAAGGAAATAATTCGACCAAAAAATATAAAGAAAAAGTCTAGAGATTTTGTAGGAAAAGTATATAATAAGGATTCTAGAATAGAAGCAAATGCCAGAGAAGCATTAGAACAAAAAGGATTAGAAAGCAATTTAGATAATAAAGGCAAAGAAATAGTAGAAGACCAAGAAATAAAATAAAGAAAAGCATAAGACCATGGAATTAAAAAAGTTCCATGGTTTTTATTGACTTCTTTACCAAAAGATGCTAAAATATATACCGTACGGTAGAATACATAAAGTATGCAATTCCGTAATATTATATTAACTTAAAAATAAAAATAGGAGGTGAAATTTAAGTGCCAACAATTAATCAATTAGTAAGAAAAGGAAGACAAACAGGAGTAACAAAATCAAAATCTCCAGCTTTACAACATGGATGGAACTCAAAAAATAAGAGATTAACAAACAACAGAGCTCCACAAAAAAGAGGAGTATGTACAGTTGTTAAAACAGTTACACCTAAAAAGCCAAACTCAGCTTTAAGAAAAGTAGCCAGAGTTAGACTTTCAAATGGTTATGAAGTAACATCTTATATCCCAGGTATAGGACATAACCTACAAGAACACAGTGTTGTATTAATAAGAGGTGGTAGGGTAAAAGACCTTCCAGGAGTTAGATACCATATCATAAGAGGAACATTAGATACAGCAGGTGTTAAAGATAGAATGCAAGCTCGTTCTAAATATGGAGCAAAAAAACCTAAAAAATAGAAAAATCGACTAAATCAGGCATCTTGCACAATTTCGCTATTGCTTTCAAACTTCGACGTACACTTGTACGCCTTCAGCTTGAAATCAATATCAAAATTGCACAATATACCTAATTTATTCAATTTTTTTGATATGGGAATTTAGCAAATAAAGTTAGTGCTTGTACTCTTACTAAACTTAAGGTACTTAAATTTAGATAGATTATAAAGCACTATGCGGAAAAGTAAACAAAAGTAAAACTTTTCAGAGTACCGAAATGCTTTTATGAAGCATTAATAATTTAATTAATTTAAGGAGGGAAGAATAGTGCCAAGAAAAGGATATATAGCAAAAAGAGATGTATTACCAGATCCAATATATAATAGCAAAGTTGTTACAAAATTAGTAAACAACATAATGTTAGATGGTAAAAAATCAGTTGCTCAAAAAATAGTATATGATGCATTTGATATCATAAAAGAAAAAGAAGGAAAAAATCCTTTAGAAGTTTTTGAAGCAGCTTTAGAAAATGTAATGCCAGTTCTTGAAGTTAAAGCAAGAAGAGTTGGTGGTGCTACATACCAAGTTCCATTAGAAATTAGACCAGAAAGAAGACAAACTTTAGGTTTAAGATGGATAGTATCATATGCTAGAAACAGACATGAAAAAACTATGGCTGAAAAATTAGCTGGAGAATTAATTGATGCTGTTAATGGAAATGGTGGAGCATTCAAGAAGAAAGAAGATACACACAGAATGGCTGAAGCTAATAAGGCTTTTGCTCATTATAAATGGTAAAATTTTTATTAAAAGCAATAATCTGCACATTTTCGATACTTACATCAACTTTCGACGTACCCACGTACGCCTTCAACTTGATGAAAGTATCAAAAATGTACATCTTATCACTTTTAATGAAAATTTTAAAAAAGATAAAATAGCAATCTGCTTATTTTGTTTAACCAGTCCAGATTTCGAGGTATCCACATACGCCTTCAACCTGTATTGGTTAATCCAAAATGCACATCTTACTATTTTTAATCGAAATTTAGATAAAGAATAAAAATCCGAGAGGGGGAAATTTTGATGGCAGGAAGAGCTTATCCATTAGAGAGAACTAGAAATATCGGTATCATGGCTCATATAGATGCTGGTAAAACAACAACAACAGAAAGAATTTTATTCTATACAGGTAAAGTTCACAAAATAGGAGAAACTCACGAAGGTGCAGCAACAATGGACTGGATGGCACAAGAACAAGAAAGAGGTATCACAATTACTTCAGCTGCTACAACATGTTTCTGGAATAATAATAGAATTAATATTATCGATACACCTGGACACGTTGACTTTACAGTAGAAGTACAAAGATCTTTAAGAGTTCTTGATGGTGCAGTTACAGTATTAGCTGCTAAAGGTGGAGTTCAACCACAAACAGAAACAGTTTGGAGACAAGCTGATAAATACCAAGTTCCAAGAATGGTATATGTAAATAAAATGGACGTAACAGGAGCAAACTTCTTACTTTGTGTTGATCAATTAAAAAATAGATTAAGAGCAAATGCTGTTCCAATCCAATTACCAATTGGTGCAGAAGATCATTTCTTAGGAATAGTTGACTTAATCAAAATGAGAGCATTTATTCATAAAGATGATTTAGGAAAAGAAATTGAAGAAACAGATATTCCTGAAGATATGAAAGAAATGGCTCAAGAATACAGAGAAAAAATGATTGAATCTGTTGCTGAACAAGATGAAGAATTAATGATGAAATATTTAGAAGGAGAAGAATTAACAGAAGACGAAATTAAATTAGGTCTTCGTAAAGGAACTCTTGCAAATAAAATAGTTACAGTATGTTGTGGTTCTTCATATAAAAACAAAGGTGTTCAAGAATTATTAAATGCAATCGTAGATTATATGCCATCACCACTTGATATACCTCATATCAAAGGTGTTGATGAAGATGGTAATGAAGTTGAAAGAAAAACATCTGATGCAGAACCATTCTCAGCATTAGCATTTAAAATTGCAACAGACCCATTTGTTGGAAAATTATGTTTCTTTAGAGTTTATTCAGGAGTACTAGAATCTGGTTCAACTGTATTAAACGCAAATAAAGGAAAGAAAGAAAGAATAGGAAGAATTCTACAAATGCACTCAAATCACAGAGAAGACATAGAAAAAGTTTATGCTGGTGATATTGCTGCAGCAGTAGGATTAAAAGAAGTAACAACTGGTGATACATTATGTGATATGAATGCTCCAGTTATACTAGAATCTATGGAATTCCCAGAGCCTGTTATTGACATAGCTATTGAACCAAAAGACAAGGTAGCTCAAGAAAAAATGGGTATTGCTTTAGCAAAACTAGCTGAAGAAGATCCAACATTCAAAACATATACAAATCATGAAACAGGACAAACAATCATTGCTGGTATGGGTGAATTACACTTAGATATCATCGTTGATAGATTAAAAAGAGAATTCAAAGTTGAATGTAATGTAGGTAAACCACAAGTTGCTTACAAAGAAACAATTAGAAATAAAGTAAAAGTTCAAGGAAAATTCATTCGTCAATCTGGTGGTAAAGGACAATATGGTGATGTTTGGTTTGAAATGGAACCATTAGAGCCAGGTAAAGGAATAGAATTTGAAAGCAAAATAGTTGGTGGAGCTGTTCCAAAAGAATATGTAAAACCAATCGAACAAGGAATGAGAGAAGCAGCTGAAAGTGGAATCTTAGCTGGATATCCAGTTATTGACTTTAAAGCTACATTAGTAGATGGTTCATACCATGAAGTTGACTCTTCAGAAATGGCATTCAAAATTGCTGCATCTATGGCTTTCAAGGAAGGTTGTAAACAAGCTAAATCAGTTATATTAGAGCCAATCATGAAAGTTGAAATAACAGTTCCAGAAGAATACATGGGAGATGTTATTGGAGATGTAAATTCAAGAAGAGGTAGAATGGAAGGTATGGATGGAAATGATGGAATGCAAGAAATCCATGCATTTATACCACTTTCAGAAATGTTTGGTTATGCAACTGACTTACGTTCAAAAACTCAAGGTAGAGGAACATACTCTATGGAACCATCTCATTATGAAGAAGTTCCAAAATCAGTATTTGAACAAATCGTTGCTTCAAGAGCTAAAAAAGACTAAAATAAGATTTTGATTAAAAAAATCTAATAATAGTAATAATTATAGTGAATTTTGCATATTATACATTTTATAGAAAAAGTATTGATTTTTTCTATAAAATGTTATAAAATGCTAGTACTAAAAGAATTTAAGTCATTAAATTTAAATTATATAAAATGAGAGAAGGCATAAAGTCTAACTCAAAATAAAAAGGAGGAATTATAAAATGGCAAAAGCAAAATTTGAAAGAACAAAGCCACACGTTAACATTGGTACAATCGGACACGTTGACCATGGTAAAACAACAACAACAGCAGCTATTACTAAATACTTATCATTATTAGGAAAAGCTAAATTCGAAGCTTATGATGCAATCGATGGAGCACCAGAAGAAAGAGAAAGAGGAATCACAATTAACACAGCTCACGTTGAATATGAAACAGACAACAGACACTATGCACACGTTGACTGTCCAGGACACGCTGACTATGTTAAAAACATGATTACAGGTGCTGCTCAAATGGATGGAGCTATATTAGTTGTTTCTGCAGCTGATGGTCCAATGCCTCAAACAAGAGAACACATCTTACTTGCTAGACAAGTTGGAGTTAAATATATCGTTGTTTACTTAAACAAATGTGATATGGTTGATGATCCAGAATTATTAGAATTAGTTGAAATGGAAGTTAGAGATTTATTATCAGAATATGGTTTCCCAGGAGATGATATTCCAGTAGTAAAAGGATCTTCATTACAAGTATTAGAAAGTACATCAACAAATCCAGATGATGAAGTTTACAAACCAATGAAAGAATTAATGGAATATGTTGATAGTTATATACCAACACCAGAAAGACCAATTGACCAACCATTCTTAATGCCAGTTGAAGACGTATTCACAATTACAGGACGTGGAACAGTTGCAACAGGTAGAGTAGAAAGAGGAGAAGTTAAATTACAAGACGAAGTTGAAATCATCGGTCTTACAACAGAAAGAAGAAAAACTGTTGTTACAGGTGTAGAAATGTTCAGAAAATTATTAGATCAAGCTGAAGCTGGAGATAATATCGGAGCATTATTAAGAGGTGTAGATAGAAAAGACATCGAAAGAGGTCAAGTTCTATGTAAACCAGGATCAATAAATCCACATACAAAATTCACATCAGAAGTATACGTTTTAACAAAAGATGAAGGTGGAAGACATACTCCATTCTTCAACGGATACAGACCACAATTCTATTTCAGAACAACAGACGTTACAGGTGTTATCGAATTACCTGCTGGAACAGAAATGGTTATGCCTGGAGATAACGTATCAATGACAATCGAATTAATCACACCTATCGCTATCGAAAAAGGATTAAGATTTGCTATTCGTGAAGGTGGTAGAACAGTTGGTTCAGGAGTTGTAGCTGATATAATCGAATAATAAATATAAAAATAGCAAGGGTTACATTATTTGTAGCAACCTTGCTATTTTTTTCATTCCCCACTTTTATTTTAGTGATTTTGGTGATTTTGGGGTCGGAGACAAAAATCATGCTAGTAGCTGGAAATGATTTTTGTCTCCGACCCCAAAATCATTAGAGGTAATTCAAAAAAAAGCTTGATTTTTTAAGAAAAGAATAATAAAATAGTAATGTTAATATATAATATATTAAAGCGATATGGAGGAATTTAAATTGAAAATTTTATTAGATGCTATGGGAGGAGATAATGCACCTGATGCAAACATTAAAGGGGCATTAAATGCTATAAATAAGATAAAAGCAGAAGTTATTTTGATAGGTAAAGAACAAATAATTAGAGAAAGAATAAAGGAATTTACAGGAAAAGAAATAGAAGAAGTCTCTGATAGGCTAAAAATCAGAAATGCTACTGAGACAATAGAAATGTGTGACACTCCAACTGTTGCAATTAAACATAAAAAAGATTCTTCAATGGTTGTAGGATTTAAAATGCTTAAAGAAGGCGAAGGAGATGTTTTTATCTCGGCAGGAAATTCAGGGGCATTATTAACAGGAGCAACACTTTTAGTGGGAAGAATAAAAGGAATAGATAGACCAGCATTAGCAGGAATATTACCAGCATATAAAAGTCAATTATTGTTAATAGATGCAGGTTCTAATACAAATTGTAAGCCAATAAATCTTTTACAATTTGCACAGATGTCAAGCATTTACTTAAAAAATACATTTGGAATCGAAAGGCCTACAATAGGATTATTAAACATAGGAACAGAAGAGACCAAAGGAAATGAATTAGTAAAAGAAAGTTATAAATTGCTAAAAGAAAAATCAGAAGAATTAGATATAAATTTTGTAGGAAATGTTGAAGGAAGAGATGCTTTTTCAGGAAAAATAAATGCGATAGTAACAGATGGATTTACTGGAAATGTATTTTTAAAAACAACAGAAGGCTTAGGAAAGTTTGTAAAAAGATCATTAACTGAAAGCTTTACAAAAAACCTATTATCAAAAATATTGTCAATACCAGCACTTCCAGCAATTAAAAGATTTAGCAAGGTTATGGATTATAAATCATATGGTGGAGCTTTATTCTTAGGGGTAAAAAAACCAGTTGTTAAGGCACATGGAAGTAGTGATAGTTTACTATTTGAATATACATTAATACAAGCAGAAAAATTTGTGGAAAACAAAGCTGTGGATAAAATGATAGAAGAATTTGAAAAACAAAGAAAAAAAGAAGAGAAAATTAATTAATTGTTAAAAAATAAACGTTAAATTAAGGGTATAATTATTTTATAGTATAAAGGTACTGAAAAATATGACTTAACAGTACAAATATAAAAATATTTTAGTAATTTACTTGACAAAACAGTAATCATATAATATAAATGAACATATATATGAAAGAAATCAAATGAATATATCATTTGTAACTTTACTTGAGTTTTAGTATTTAATTAAAAGTTTAGTTACTAAAAAACAAATGAATATATCATTTATAAACTTGAGAGGAGGTGAACTCGAGAAGTGAGTTCAGAAGAAGTTTTAGAAAAAGTAAAAGGAATAATAGTTGAACAATTAGGTGTTGCTGATACAGCAGTAACAATGGAAGCATCTTTTATAGATGACTTAGGAGCTGATTCATTAGATATAGTTGAATTAGTTATGGCATTAGAAGAAGAATTTGATATAGAAATTCCAGATAGCGATGCAGAAAAAGTTGTAACAGTAGGAGATGTAGTTGACTACATAAAAGAAAATGTAAAATAGAAAAAAGGGATTAAGGAAATGTTATTCTTTAAATCCCTTTTTTGCTTTATTTCTGGACTAATTCTATTTGATACTGCATATATATTTTTATTTTCGTCATATATTGCGTACCCAAATGAAAAACTTTCTGAATCTACTACTACATCTTCATTAAATTTAAATGTTATATTAGCATCAAAACAATCATCTGTAATTAACATTGAATCAACTTTTACACTAATTCCTTCTTTCTCAATAAAATCCATATTAATTACTTCTGAATAACCATCCTCCTTGGCTTTTTCTAAACTTCCTTTTTCTAGACTTATAGTATTCTCTTTATATTCTTTAAATTGAATATTCCATTGAATCTTTGCATAGATTTGACTAGATGTGACTCCTATTATCATAACTATTAAAAAAGTTGCAACTATGTTAAATGTTCTCTTTTTCATATTACTTCTTCTTTTTTCTTTTATAATAATTTCTTCAAAAATTGCTTCTTTATTAGTTACTTCTTCCATGTGTTCTTTAAATACTTTATTAACCATTTTCATTCACATCCTCTCCTAAATATTTTTTTAATTCCTTTAATGTTCTATATATTTTGTTTTTTATGTTTGACTCTCCTATGCCTAATTCTTGTGCAATTTCTGAAATTTTTAATCCTAATCCATAATATAAATAAAATATTTT